>JAZQZO010000027.1:0-3479 GCA_045634065.1 Acutalibacteraceae bacterium | reverse complement strand
GTTGTTGCTGCAAAGCCCGCAGACCTTGAAGCTCTTCTTGCTACAAAGGTAGTAGGTTCAGAAATGACTGTCGACGAGGAAGTACAGGAAGTATTCCTTGCTCTTCGTGAAAACATGAAGGTTCGTCGTTTTGCTCTCCTTGAGGGTCACACAACATCATACATCCATGCAGGCGGTTCAGTTGGTGTTCTTGCTGCATTTGATGTTGACGATGCAACTGCTGCTAACGACGAATTCGTTGCAATGAGCAAGAACGTTGCTATGCAGATTGCTGCTATGAGCCCTGAATATCTCAGCAAGGCTGACATTTCAGAGGAAGAGTTCGCTAAGATGAAGTCAATCACAATCGACAGCGCTCTCAACAAGCCTGATTCACTTCCCATTCCCGTTCTTAACAGCCTCATCGAAGAAGCTATCAACGAGAAGAAGTGGAGCGAAGATGATATCACAATCTATCAGGGTCTCGATCAGAAGCAGAGAAAGAACTTCGTAAACTTCATTTCAGAAGCAGCTTATGCTACTCTTGTTGAAATCGCTCTTGCTCACAAGGCTGAAATCGCTGATAACAAGATTTTCGTTGGTCTTGTTCAGGGTCGTCTTTCAAAGCAGATCAAGGAAGTTTGCCTTCTTGAACAGATATTCGTTCGTTCAGACCTCTTTGAAGGTGATGTTAACGGCTACATCAATTCAGTTGCTAAGGCTCTTGGCACTGATATTAAGGCTACAAGCTTCACTCGTTTCGCTAAGGGCGAAGGTATCGAAAAGAAAGTTGACGATTTCGCAGCTGAAATCGCTTCAATGGTTAAATAAGATTGGTCCCATTGTTCCTCCTCGGATTCCGGGGAGGAATTTTTGTTTATAGTTAGTTTGCGGTGGCGGCTCCGTGAAATCGCAAAGCGATTTCCGAGGACGGCCTGCGGTCGCCCTCGTGCCGAAGGAACTTCGGCAACGGAGCTGCCTGCCAACCTTTAAATAAAATTTATACATTAATATGCACAAAACTATTGACAAATATACATAAAAACGTATAATAATTCTATTAATATACATTTGGTTGTATAAATATCCTTTTATGAAGGTGTTTCAATGAATAAAGTTAAAGTTTTTATTGACGGTCAGGCCGGTACAACAGGTCTGCAATTAAAAAGCAAATTAGTGAATCACCCCGGTGTGATATTACTTGAAATAGATGAAGATAAGCGTAAGGATACTGCCGAAAGACAGAAGCTTATGAATGAAAGCGATGTAGTCTTTATGTGTCTGCCTGATGCGGCTGCCATAGAAGCTGTGAAACTTGTCACTAATCCTGATACGCTTATAATTGATGCAAGTACAGCTCACAGAACTGCTGATGGTTGGACGTATGGTTTTCCTGAGCTGTCGGTTGAACACTATAAAAATA
The DNA here is from genome assembly GCA_045634065.1 of Acutalibacteraceae bacterium. Taxonomy (GTDB): domain Bacteria; phylum Bacillota; class Clostridia; order Oscillospirales; family Acutalibacteraceae; genus UBA6857. The sequence continues at coordinate 2,077 of JAZQZO010000027.1, read as the reverse complement.
TTAAGAATTCCAAGAGAATTGCTAATCCCGGATGTCACGCAACAGGCTTCATTTCAATTGTGTATCCTCTTATAAGCAGTGGCATTATGCCGTCTGATTATCCTGTAACTGCTCATAGTATTACAGGCTACAGCGGTGGCGGTAACAAGATGATAGCCGAATATGAATCACCTGAGCGAGCTGAAGAAATCGGCACACCCAGGCAGTACGGTCTTTCTCAGTTGCATAAGCATTTACCTGAAATGAAAGCTGTCACAGGTCTTGACAGTGAGCCTGTATTTAACCCGATAGTCAGCGACTATTACTGCGGTATGGCTGTGTCCGTACCTGTTTACACAAAACTTTTAACTAAGCAATTGAGCGCTGATGAGCTTTATGATTTCTTCAGCGATTATTATAAAAACAGTGAATTCATCACAATACATAAAGCACCCGAAAGCGGCTTTCTTTCACCGATTGGCCTTGAGGGTACTAATAAGATGAAAATTCACATCTGTGGCAACGCTGATAGAGTGACTATAACATCTGTCTTTGATAATCTCGGTAAGGGTGCATCATCGGCTGCAATAGAAAATATGAATATAGCTATGGGCTTCGATATAGCTACAGCTCTTTAAGAAAGAAGGTTAACTATTATGAAATATATAGACGGTGGTGTAACTGCGGCAAAAGGCTTTAAGGCTTCGGGTATTCACTGTGGTATCAGAAAGAATCAGACTAAAAAAGACCTGGCAATGATAGTCAGTGATACTAAGTGCAGTGCTGCGGCAGTGTACACACAGAATAAGGTTTATGGTGCGCCTATTACAGTTACAAGAAACAACATCGCTGACGGCACTGCTCAGGCTGTAATTTGCAACAGCGGTAACGCTAACACTTGCAACGCAGACGGTGTGGAAAAGGCCGAAATGATGTGCGATATTGCTTCAAAGGCTCTCGGTGTTGATAAGAGAGATGTTATTGTAGCATCAACAGGTGTTATCGGTATGACTCTTGACGTAACACCTATTGCTGAGGGTGCTCCTGCACTTGCTGCTCAGATGAGCGAAATGGGCGGTCATGACTGCGCTGAAGCTATTATGACCACTGATACTATACCAAAGGAAGTTGCCGTAGAAATGGAAATCGGTGGAAAAACCGTAACTCTCGGTGCTTGCTGTAAGGGTTCAGGTATGATTCACCCTAATATGGCAACTATGCTTTGCTTTATGACAACTGACTGCAATATCAGCTCAGTATATTTGCAGAAAGCGCTCAGCGAGGTTGTAAAAGATACTTTCAATATGATTAGTGTTGACGGGGATACTTCAACTAACGATATGGTCTGCATTATGGCAAACGGCAAAGCTGAAAACACTCTTATTGACAGCGAAGGCGAAGATTATAAAATTTTCAAACAGGCTCTTATGTCAGTGTCAGTTAAGCTTTCACGCCTTATTGCAGGTGACGGTGAGGGTGCACAGAGACTTCTTGAGTGTAATGTTACAGCTTGCACAGATGAGGCTACAGCTAAGAAGATTGCCAAGAGCATCATATGTTCTTCGCTTGTAAAAACTGCTATGTTCGGTGCCGATGCCAACTGGGGCAGAATTCTTTGTTCTATCGGATATACCGAGGGCGACTTCAAAGTGGACACAATTGATGTTTATCTTTCCTCCTGCAAGGGTACTGTTAAAGTATGTGAAAGCGGTGCAGGCATACCTTTCAGTGAAGAAAAGGCTAAAGAGATACTTCTCGAGAGTGAAATCACCCTTGATGTAGATATGAAGCAAGGTGAATATTCGGCAACAGCCTGGGGCTGTGATTTGACATATGATTATGTTAAAATCAATGGTGACTATCGTACATAAGAGGTGTTTGAAATGAAAAGTATTGACCCTGCAATGAAGGCACAGGTTTTAACCGACGCTCTTCCTTATATCCAGAAATACTACGGCAAGACCGTTGTTGTTAAATACGGCGGTAATGCTATGATTAATCCCGAGCTTAAATATGCGGTTATGAGTGATATCATTCTTCTTTCACTCGTTGGCATTAAGGTTGTTCTTGTTCACGGTGGCGGACCGGAAATCAGCGG
>JAZQZO010000026.1:0-6200 GCA_045634065.1 Acutalibacteraceae bacterium | reverse complement strand
AACAAGTGCCTGATTATCCTGTGTTTCAAAGGCTGGCCAAGCGGGATAAAGATGACTTATGTGACGGTGCTTATTGTTTTCCTGATATTCCTTCATTGCCCATTCACACAGAGCACCGCTTTCGTCATATTTGTATTCAGGCAGAAGGCTCATAAGGTTTTCCCATTTGGCAATTCTATCCTCGTATCCGTCAGCTTTCACAACCTTTTCCATTTCGATTGTCATTCTCAGACCGTCTCTTGCTGCTGCGATATCCATAGTAGCATTAGCAGTAATAGTTGAATCGTAGTCACCTAAAGGATAGTTTTCAGGTGAATATGAGGGGATGATGAGATATCTTTCGCCTTCAAGAAGCTCTGTCTTGCCCTCTTCATATCTTGCATTGCCATCAACATCGGTGAAGTACTCCGGAGTTACAATCTGCTCCCAGAAATTTGCCTGCTTTGTAAGAAGAGGAAGAAGAACATCCTTTTCAAGGTCAAGCATTTCACCGTTATACTCAATTGTTCTGTTGCCGTAGCACTGCCAGAATTCATAAATGGGAAGAAGCATCCACGAAGCCCCTGCATTCCAGTACTGGAAGGGATACCAACGGCTGTACTCAACCATCATAGCTCTGTCACCGTCGGTATTGACGGGCACCTGAATAGCATCGGTCATACCGTAGGTTTTTGCAGCATTTTCCTCCCAGTCGGGAATCTGCTTGAGGACAAACTTTATGTAGCTTTCGCCTGCTTCGTAAATATTACCTGTGTTCATACCGGAGGACTGAAGATTTACGTTGGCATCCATTGTGTAAATGCCTCTCCAGCCACTGTTCCATTCACCTGTCCACATACCGCAAAGACGTGGATGTGTAGTACCGGCACAGCATATCTGCGCATATCTGCCCTGATTATAAGCTCTCTCAACAAGCGAGGGAAGAAGTGTTTCACTATTCTGCTGAAGAGCAATAAGATGCTCATTTGCCACATTTTCGTAGCCATCATCACCAAGGTCAAGCTCAACGGCATTGAAAAGAGCTGACTGTTCTTCGGCGTGAGGATCAAGAGCCTTGTCATAGCTGAACTTGCCATCTACCGTGTACTTCTCAGCCACTGCTGTTGTGTAAGCGTTGAGCTCATCTAAAAGAGCATAGCTTTCAGCATCCTTGAAGTCCTCAAACTTGCCCATATCATGGGTTCTGTCGGTTTTTGTAATAAGGTAAACCTCATTTGCACCTGAGATTTTGATTGCTGCATTCTGCTCTTCTGCTACATTTTCACTGTCATTGGTTGAGTCGAGAACAACTCTTTCCTTTGTACCGCCAACAGCAATAACCTTTGTAAGACCACACCAGCCACCATATCTGAGCTCACTGTTTTTGTAATCAGGATAGTGAGCGATAAGTGAGATGTATGTAGCATCGTCATCAACAAGCTTTTTGTATCTCATATTTTTTTCGTCACCATTACCGAAGCCACGAAGTGACCAGCAGTCCTGAAGCAAAAGAGTCATATTTATCTTTGCACCAAGGCTTGATTTTGTAATCTTTGTGATTGTTACATTGTCTTCTCTTGAAGAGAATGTTACTCTTTCCCATTTGCCGAGAGTGTCGGTGTACTTGACACCAACCTCAGCGGTCTCATAATCGGTCCAACGAATATAATCATAATATAGGAGCTTAGTGCTTTCCATTCTGAGTACATGTGACGGATGATAAGCATAAAAATATGTTGACTGTCTGCCGTCGCAATCCCACGCCGCATTGCCGTTGATGACATTCTGTCTCGCATCGTCAAGCTGATCTGTTACCTCGTCGGGTGTGTAACGGGGATCATTTGAGGGCATAAGTAAGTTGATATTATTGTAGATAATGCTGTCGCTGTAGGGTGAACCTGCAATTACTGCACCGTTTTCACCGTTACCTGTAACCATACCGTCAAACCAACTGAGAGAGTCCTCGTCTCTGCCGTAAGGCACAAGCTCAGTGTACTCAGTTGCTATAGCTTTTGCGTGGTCGTTTCCTATCATATCAACATCTCCTGCTCTAATTAAATTCAGTGTACCCGGGAAAAAGTTTCCACCGATAATAAGGCATAGCATAATGCTCCAGAAGACCTTGATTTTCTCGATGATGAACATAATTAACACCTCTCTTTACTTTTACAGCACTATAATAGCATAATTTGACAAAATAGAACACGACATAAATTACTTTAATATGTCGTGTTTATGTAGCGGATAATGTGATAAACTGTATATGTAAATAAAAGCCGAAAGGAAGAATATTATGTTTTTCACAGCTAAAAGAATAATAGCCACTATGCTTACATTGCTTATGACACTGACAGGCAATATTGATTTTGCAGGAGTAATCTTCAAGCCCGAAACGGTTATGGCTGAGTACTATGTAAGTACCACGGGTAATGACAGTAATGCAGGAACTGCCGAATCCCCCTTTGCCACTATCGAAAGAGCGAGAGATGAAGTAAGAAAGATAAATGATGATATGTCGGGCAATATCATTGTTCACGTGGCTGAGGGTACATACAAGCTTTCCGATACTCTTACATTTGACGAGAGAGACAGAGCCTCAGGTGACTGGTACATAAGATATATCGCAGATGGAAATGCTCTTATCAGCGGCGGAGAAGAAATCAATGGCTTCACTCTTTATGATGCTGAAAAGAACATCTATGCCGCAAAAGTTTCAGACGAGGCTCTTTTCCGTCAGCTTTATATGAACGGGGAAAAGCTTATCCGAAGCAGAAGCAACAACGATTACTCAACAAAAATCATCGGCGCATCACGCTTCTATTCCGACGGTACAATGATTCCCGAAAACCTCAACAGATGGGACGAAACCTCCCTTGTTCAGGCTGACTACGGTGAAATATATCTCAAGGCTGATGAATTCAATAACTTCAATAACCTTGAAGATGTTGAGCTCCACATTCTCACCGCCTGGGTAAAAAATGTTCTTCGTGTAAAGTCTGCCCAGACAAAAGACGGCGTGACAACAATTCGCATTCAGGATGAGGAAAACGACCTTATCTTCAACAGACCTCACCCCGATATCGACGGATATTCTCATATGAATAACCGTGAATTCACATATTATATCGAGAATGCCTATGAGCTTATCGATGAAGATAAGGAATGGTATCTTGACGAAACGACTGATACAGTTTATATCAAGGTGCCTGCAGATACTGATATGTCATCTGCCGTGGTTATCGCACCTAAGCTTGAAACTCTTATAAAGGCTGAACCGACTGACGGAAGTAAGATTAAGAATCTCTCGTTTGAAGGCTTCACATTTGCTTACAGCAACTGGACAGTTCCTTCAACGGACGGTCTTGTTGACATTCAGGGCGGTATGTATGCAAATTACTGCATTTTTGCCACTAATGATATAGGTGTTTTAAGACCTGCTTCAGCTTTATACTTTGCTGACACAGAAAAACTCATAATCAAAGGATGTACAATAGAAAACATCGGTGCGGCAGGTATTGACCTTGCAAAAGGTACAAAAAACTCACTTATACAAAACAATACAATCAGAAACATTGCTGGCAACGGCATTATGGTGGCTCAGTTTGCAGTTGACGAAAACACCGATATGCACATTGTTTACAATACCGAAAACGAGAGCGACATCTGTGACGGTGACAGAATCGTCAACAACCTTGTAACAAATATCGGTACAGATTATCAGAGCAGCGTTGCCATCGGTGCAGGTTATCCGAGAAACATTCTCATAGCAAACAATGAGGTTTCTTATGCTCCTTATACAGGCATTTCCGTCGGCTTCGGCTGGTCGGCTGAGGACAGCACTATGAGAAATAACAGAATTCTCAACAACGACATACATCACACAAGTCAGATGCTCTGCGATGCGGGCGGTATCTATACTCTTTCAAAGCAGCCCGACTCAGAAATCAGCGGTAACTACATTCATGATATACATCTTCCCGAATGGGCAGACTATGCTACAAGCGGCATCTATATGGATGAGCAGACGGCAGGCTACACCGTAGAGTATAACGTAATTGAGCACGGCTGGGGTGTCGGCAGAAACCGTAACGGAGAAAACAACTACAGAGAAAAGACCATTTACATTGATAAAAATTGGAACCCAATAATAAGCGGTATCAAGAAAAATGCAGGTATCAAGGATTACTTTGATATGTACTCAAAGCTCTTCTATTAAAATCAACACTCCCAAGGTTGTTTCACCTTGGGAGTGTTTTTATAGCTTCCGCCTTTTTTTCACGGAAGGTTTTCCCGTAATATTTTTTCAGAAGTCTCTGTGTCTGCCTTTCGCACAGACCGATTGTGTTTGCAAGCTCCTGCAGAGTAACCGACGGGTTATTTATAAAGGTATACTCAATCATAAAAAAGCATCTGTCATTAAGCGTTCCCGAAGTCTCTGTAATCTGACTCATATGCGGTACATAGACTCTTGTTATATTAGTAAGGAGAAGCTGAAGCAACGCACCGGCGGCACTTAGATAGCCAAATTTAGCCTCGTCACATTCACGGAGAATTTCGTCAAAAAGGTGTCCGAAAACCGTTTCCTCAAGAATATAGAAATGAGTATTAAGAAAGGAGGAAACAAGTGCATCTGCAGATTTCTTTTCTGACGATTGAAGATAAAGATAAATCTCTGTCAGTGGCTTTTCAGGGTTAGTTGACTGCTGATGATATACATTAGGACCAGTAACAAAGAAATTACCCTTTGAAAGAGAATAGCTTTTACTGTCTGTTGTCAGAACACCCTCACCGTCAACAATATAATGAAGCTCGTAGCTGTTTTTTGAGTGACTGTGACCGGGCATATCCGTAGTGAATACACCTCTGCCGTACTGTATCAGATTAAAATCCGTTTCATTCCATTTAAAAGAAATCATAAAACCACCCTTATCATAGTAGCATAAAAAGCCTATTATGTCAAAGAGGATATATATCATCATTGCGAAAGCTTTTTTATACACGCTAAAGCGTGATGATATAGAGTCCTGACGGACTGATGATATACCATTGCTTTCGCAATGGATAAAAAAATTCCAAGTCCGAAGACTTGGAGTTTTTTGACTGTACGTCTCACTTTAGAACCAATATCTATTTTAATAACACATAAAATAAAACTGCAAAAATTATAATAATCACAAAAGAACAAATGTCTATTATAAATTCAATAGAAGTCATATCTTTTCCAAACACTGATTTTTTATATCTGTATTCAATATTAAATATATATCTCAAACCGTCAAGAAAATTATCGTTACAAACTTTTTCAGGGCTTTTATTTTCTGTTTCCCTTAAAATTTTCTTTATTGTTTTCTCAATTTTATTTAAAAATTTATCCTTTGAAATTTGTTTATGTTTAGGAGTTAAGCCTTTTTTCATTCTTTTTATTTCATCAATTATAAAAGAATACTCAACACAATCCTTGCTTTTTTTCTTATCAATAGGTGAAAAGCACAAAACAACACAATGATGTCTGTTATGCTGATTTTTAAAATATTTATCTTCTCTTTTTTTCAAAATTATATTTTCTATTATTCTAAAAATGTTAGTACTATGATATGTAATTAAGTCTGCTTTTGTTTCAAAATATTTTTTGCTTATAGTACATTTTATACCATTTTCTTTTAATGTTGATTCATAAAATAAAACTAATGATTCTACATCATTCATTAAATCTTTTATGTATTCTTTGCTCATACCCTCACCTCCTACCCGCATTATACCACACTTTTCAGAGTATTACAATCGGGTGCGGGTGTCCCGCCATCACTTATTCACTATTACTTCTTACTTCCCAAAAAATCCTGAATGCAACTTCAGGTAAGAGTGAAGAAGTAATAGGTAATAAGTAAAAATCCTGAACGCTGTCGCATTCAGGATTTTTTTGGAGGTACCACCCGGATTTGAACCGGGGCATAACGGTTTTGCAGACCGTGGCCTTACCGCTTGGCTATGGTACCATATATGGAGCGGATGACGAGGCTCGAACTCGCTACCTCCACCTTGGCAAGGTGGCGCTCTACCAGATGAGCTACATCCGCATATTTAACTTTAAATGGCGACCCGGAACGGGCTCGAACCGTCGACCTCTAGCGTGACAGGCTAGCGTTCTAACCAACTGAACTACCGGGCCATATGTGGTGGGAACAACAGGGCTCGAACCTGTGACCCTCTGCTTGTAAGGC
>JAZQZO010000025.1:0-10321 GCA_045634065.1 Acutalibacteraceae bacterium | reverse complement strand
CCTCTCCAGGAGTAAAGATTAAGAGCACTGCAACCTACTGATACAACATTGATAGCGTTGTCAGCCTGAGAGAGTTCATCAATAACGTCGGCAACAAGTCTTGTTGCAAGGGCGTGGAGACAACCGGGGCAATAACCTGTAGCCATAGGCATAAGGGACTGTGGTCTTTTATACTGTGCCATAATTATTCTCCTCCCTTCACAATTTCAGCAATAGCTTCATATACGCCCTCATCATCAAGGAGCATACCGCCGCTTCTGCCGTATTCGTGTACGGGACAACGGTCTTTAACCTGAAGCTCTATATCTTCGCGCATCTGAGCGGGAATCGTCATTTCAATATCAATAACACCCTTGACCTTGCTGTAGTCAAGATTATTGAGGCTTGCCTTTGGGAAGGGATAAAGGGTAATAGGTCTTACCATACCAACCTTATATCCTTCTTCTCTGAGTCTGAGAACTGCTTCCTTGGCAACTCTTGCTGCAATACCGTATGCTACAACAACATACTCTGCATCCTCAAGCATAAACTCTTCAACCTTGGTGTCAAGCATTTCCCACATTTTGTACTGCATAGCCTTACCTTTATTGAGAAGTTCAAGTGCAGGTTCGGGAAGAATAGGTGTAACCATATGGGAATCTGTTCTGCCACCGATTCTGTCAAGGCACCAATCTTCGATATCTTCGGTACCGGGAACTTTCATTTCGGGAAGCGTAACCTCTTCCATAATTGCACCAAGACAACCGTCCATAAGAATCATTACGGGATTTCTGTATCTTTCAGCGTACTCCCAAGCATTGTAGGTAAGATCAACAGCCTCCTGAAGAGTTGCAGGAGCAAAAACCATAGCTCTGAAGCCGCCGTGACCGAGAGCCTTTGTAGCCTGAAGATAATCTGACTGAGCAGGCTGAATTGAGCCAAGACCCGGTCCGCCTCTTGAAATATTGACAATTACAGCAGGAAGCTGAGCTGAAGCAAGATATGATATACCTTCAGCTTTAAGGCTGATACCGGGGCCTGAGGAGCTTGTGAGAGCTCTCTTACCTGTTGCGGCAGCACCGTACACCATATTGATTGATGCCACTTCACTTTCGCCCTGAACAAAGGCACCACCCACTTCAGGAAGTCTCCAGGAAAGATATTCGGGAATTTCATTCTGAGGAGTAATGGGATAACCTGCAAAGAAACGGCAGCCTGCGCGTACGGCAGCCTCTGCAATAGCTTCACAGCCCTTCATAAATCTTTTTTCCATTATGTACTTCTCCTCTCTCACGCCTTGTCCTCGGAAACTTCAATAGCTCCCTCAGGACACATAAGCGCACAGATTGCACAGGTTGTGCAGGCATCTTCATTGATATTAACTGGGTAAAAATGACCTTTATCAGATCTTTCTTTACTCATTTCCAGAATGTGTTTCGGGCAGAACTTGATACAATAACCGCAGCCCTTGCACATCATTGAATTAACGGTAACCATAATTTGTATTCTCCTTTTTAAAGTCCTGAAAAGACTTTAATATAATTCCGTTCACGGAATATATGAATTATATCACTTTAAAACTGATTTGTAAACAAGAGATTGTTATATAAAGAGAATTTTATCTTTAAAATTAAATAAATCAGTCTTTAATTTTTCTCTCTGCTCTTGCTTTATCAGGATCAGCATTTGTCAGCTTCATAAAGTCTACCTTCATAAGAGGTGTTTCAGGGAGAGCATCCATAAAGATAATATCTCTTGGTACATAGAACTTGGAGAAATTTGATTCAAGAGTATCGCAGATCTGCTTCTTGTAAGCTTCTTCATCTCCCTTTTCCTTAAGAGTAGCATAAAGTCTTACAATACTTCTTTCATTTTCCCAACCCTGAACTGCGCAGCATTCTCCGATGAACGGAAGATCACCAACAACTCTTTCCATATCTGTTGGATATACATTGTAGCCTGAGATAATAATAAGTCTTTTCTTTCTGCCTGAGAAATAGAAATATCCGTCATCATCCATATAACCAAGGTCGCCTGAAAGAACCCACTTTTTACCGTTTTCATCAGTGTAAAGGCCGTAATCTTCCGCTTCTCCTTCCATATAATAACCCTGCATAATTGTGGGACCCGCAATAGCAAATTCACCGATTTCACCATTAGGAAGTCTCTTGTGGTTGTCATCCCAAATTTCTACTTCTACACCGCGTATAGCCTTACCAATTGATCCGCGTCTGAAATCGGTATTTGTATTGGTACAGCAAACTGAACCAATTTCAGTAAGTCCATAGCCCTGACGAAGGCGGCCAGTTGCACCCCACTTTTCAAAGTATGAATTGTATTTTTCGATGAAAGCTTCTGAAATATCATCGCCACCACAGAACATAAGTCTGATATTTTTAAGATGAGGACCGTCAAAGTGCTTATCTTTCATAAGCTTTTCAAACATCAGAGGAATACCACCGAAACCTATAACGTTGTTTTTGCGCATAAGCTTAGTGAAAATTTTAGCATCAAACTGCATCATTGGGATAATTCTCGCACTGTTGCACATAGCCATATGAATACCAATGCAAAGACCGAAGCAGTGGAACATAGGAAGCACAATAACTTCACATTCCTCACCGGGATTATGCACTTCATCAATATCGGAAACTCGCCAAGTAAGCTCATTAATAGCTCTGTTTGTTAGCTTGATAGTCTTGCTCTTGCCAGTTGTACCGCCACCGTTGAGGTATGCGCATACATCATCTGCATTGTTAACAACAGCATCTGCATTACTATACATTCTGATGGCATCCTTATAATATGTAGCTCTGTTATACTTGGGATATATTTTCTTGATAAGACCTTCTCCTACCTTGCAACCAAAGCCTTTTATACCACCTGAATAGTCTGAACTGTTGCATACAATGCAAGGAAGACCGCTTTCGTTGATAGTAGCGATATGATCTTTTGCAAGAAGATCAAGCACCATAACACCCTTTGAGTGTACAAGCTCGAGCTGCTCCTTGAGGAATTCAGTAGCCATAAGCGGATGCACAAAACTTGTAATTACGCCGATTTTGTTAAGAGCATAGAAAGTTACAATACTCTGAACGGTGGTCGGCATAAAGATTGTGTAAACGTCGCCTCTTTTAAGACCGAGTTCTTTTTGGAAATAAGCTGCGAGACAGTCGATATCTCTAAGCATTTCTGAACGCATATATTTCTCATCGAAGTGCTGCATCATATAGAAATCTTCATAAATTGCAGTACTGTCTCTTAGATATTCATAGCAGTTTTTGTTTTCAGGCGATTTTAACATAATTTTTTCTCCTTATAACATCTTTTAGATTTAAAATATACAATTATATTTTGATAACTATAGCACTTAAAAATAACGATTTTGTATTTATTGTTTTAATTAAATTTGAACTACAAGTAAATTTTTGTAGACAAAAAACTCCAAAATGTATAAATAACAGCTTTGTGCAGAATGAAACACAATTGACCTTTAAAAAAAATCAATTATCCCATTGGTACGTATCATATTTAGTTATACACTACCAATCCATTTTAACCTCCTTGACAATAAAAAAAGACCTGTTCTTTAGAAATCAGATTCCATTAAAAACAGGTTTTATGTATATGATTTTATTGAATTTTTAATTGTTTGCCAATTCAACTCCAGGAGTACATCTCAAAATTGAACCACACTATGTAATAAAACGCCGTGTTCGCAAGTGCAATATAAATCTTTAATTGCCATTTTCTAAATATGCTATTGAAATCACTTCTGCTTTCTGTTAAACTGACGATATCAAGGAAATATGTTTTCATTGAAAATTAAGATAATGATTAATTTTGAAGTAGTTAAAGTTTTGGATGTGAAATTATGAAGAAAATTACTGTAACCGACAACTCAATTTTATTCTCTCGCAAGGGTGAGCTTGTGCGAATTACCGCCTGCGGAGAAAATGCTATTCGTTTTCAGGGGTTTCCTGACTGCAAGGTCATAGACGAGGACTATAACCTTATGCTGCAGAATGCTGACTGCATCATCGAAAACAATGAAACCTGGGCAACTATGACCTGCGGTAAACTCAAGGTTATGATAGGCACAAGCGGAAGAGTTGTTTTTTACTCTGACGGCAAAGAAATCCTCACAGAAAAACCCGAACTCACCTTTGAAGACGGTTTTCGCAACTACACTAACAAAGGCAGCGGACTTTGGTCTGCGAGAGTTACATTCGAGCCTCACGAGGGTGAGCATTTCTTCGGTATGGGACACAGCTGGGACAATGAATTTGACCTTAAGGGCTCCACTATCGACATAAGAAACGTAAATGCGAAATGCACTATCCCCTATGTTTATTCTTCTCTCGGCTACGGCTTTTTGTGGAATGTGCCGTCTACAGGGCTTTGCGAATTATCAAATAACCGCACAAGGTGGAACAGTGACTGCTGCCACGCTATAGACTATGTTGTTATTGCCGGTACCCCTGCGGAAAGTTGCAAGGTTTTAGCTGACCTCACGGGGTACGCGCCAAAAATGCCACAGTGGGCAACAGGCTTCTGGCAGAGCAGACTACGCTACGAAACCCAGGAAGAGCTTTTGTCAGTGGCAAGAAAATATAAAGAGCTTAACATTCCCTTGTCAGCTATCATCTGTGATTATTTCCATTGGACAGAGCAGGGTGATTACAAATTCGACCCCAAGTATTGGCCTGATGTCAAAGCAATGGCAGACGAGCTTCACGAAATGAACACAAAACTTATCGTTTCCGTATGGCCCACGATAAATGAAAAGAGCCAAAACTATTGGCATATGCTTGACAAAAATATGCTTATGCGTACAGTTCACGGCTCTGACAGAGTTTTCAATTTCTACGGCTGGCAGGCAGAAATTGATGTGACTAACCCTGATACAAGAGAATTTGTGTGGAGCAAACTAAAAGAAAATTACATAGACCAGGGTGTTGATGCGCTTTGGTTTGACGAGGCCGAGCCTGAAATTCATCCCGAGCAGTTTGATAATCTTATCTGGCACAAGGGCAGAGCCGACAAGGTAGCCTTGCTATACCCATACTATTACTCGAAAATGGCATATGACGGCTTCAGGTCAATGGGCAGAGATGATATAATCACTCTCACCCGTTGCGGTTATTTCGGCTCACAGAAATACGCTTCACTTGTATGGTCAGGTGACATTCCCTCCACATTTAGTAGCCTTTCGCATCAGGTTAAGGCGGCACAGAATATGGCTATGTGCGGTATCCCCTGGTGGAACACAGATATCGGTGGTTTTTACGGTGCTGATATTGAAAGTGATGACTTCCGTGAGCTTATAATCCGTTGGTTCCAATTCGGTCTTTTTAGCCCGATTATGCGACTTCACGGTTCTCGTTGCAGACACCACGAGCCCACACCAGGACTTCTCGAGCCAAGTGGTGATCCCAATGAAATCTGGAGCTTCGGTGAACGAAACTTTGAGATCATCAAAAATATTCTTGCTATCCGTGAAAAGCTTCGTCCGTATATTCAAAAGCAGTTTGACACCGCGAGTGAAAAGGGGTACCCTGTAATCAGACCTATGTTTTTCCACTATCCCGATGATGAAATCTGCTACACACTTGAAAGCCAGTATTTCTTTGGTGATGACATAATCTTTGCACCCATCGTAAACAAAGGGCAGACGGAAAAAGAAGTTTATATTCCCGGCGGAGAATGGTTACTTACCCAAAACGGCAAGGTTTACACCAAGGGTACTTATACAGTAAAAGCTGAAATCAACGAATTTATTGCCTTTGTGAGAAAAGGTACAGACTTGGAAAAGTGTTTTGAATAAAAAAATGACACCCCCTATGAACCAAAAAGGTTTTCATAAGGGGTGTCGTTTAATTTAATCTGAATTTATCATATTTTATGTTTCATTTTAGCCCTTTTATTTAACACTGCCGAGACAAAGCAAACAACAAATGAAACAGCTGTGAAAATTAAAATGCATATAAACACATCATTCCAGCCCTTTGTGTCTGCTATTTTGCCAAGCATTGATGTTGCAAGAGTGCTTCCGACATAGCAAAATGTGTTTAGAAGACCTGCCGAAAATCCTGAATCGATTTTATCTCTCGAATAAAGAGGTACCACGCTTGTTATAACATTGTTTACCGCTGACATAAGACAGGCAATACCGCCGAACAGTATAAGCGTAAGTGGTACTGATTTAAGATTAAGTGTCAGTATTATAAGCACCGTTAAAATCATTGCCGCGAAGTAGAAAATTCCGTTAAGAACATTTTCATCCTTTTGTTTTTTGTGAAGTGCATTAACAAGAGTCGTACCAAAAATAGACAGCACCGGAAGAAGCAGGGTGACAATAATGGAAAGCGACGATGCTACACCGAACTCTTCTTTTAGGATTGAAGGCACCCAAGTGGTTATACCGTCTTTTATGAAGCCGTTAGTTACTGCAGATATCATTATAACGGCAATGCTTATTATCAACACAGGCTTGAATGACAACTTACTATTTATTTTAGTTTCAGCGGTTTCTTTTTCTGTATTTCCTTTTTTTACAGTACCCATTCCGACAAACCACAGAACCGCTACAACTCCTACAATTATCGATGCCACGTAAAAAATAGTTGTCCAGTTAAGACCGAGGTATGAGAAAAGCGCTGCTAGTCCATATGCAACAAACGTACCCGAAGCAACGGTGGTACTCATAACCATAACTGCCTTTGAAAGCTTGCTGTCAGCAAGATTATCCGATAAGGTTTTAATGAGCGATGACCAGAGGATTGACTGAAATACACCATTGAAAAACCAAAGATATTTCATTGCATCTATTTCCTGGCAGAATGTCATAGCAAGGTTAATGATACAAGATGCTGCCAAAGCTATCGCAACTGAATATTTAGTATTATATTTTTTTGAAAGAAGACCGTTTATGAGCTGACCTGCGCCGTAGGCAAAAAAGAAAAATGAACTGACAGCTCCTGCCGCTTCCTTGGTTATTTCCATCTGAGACAGGATTTCAACCATCGAAGCATTATAATTAAGTCTTGCTACATAAGCAGCCGTATACGCCGCCCAGCAAAGAAATATAAGAAAATTCGATTTTTTATTACTAAGGGAATTTATCATCTTATTCACCTGTACCCGTAATTACCTCTTTATCAATTCTGCCGATGAAAGCATTATCTTCCGAGAGCAGTTTATCTTTTTCGTGGTTTTCAAATATAATTCCGTAATTTGGCGAATCAGATTCATCATATGCAACAAAACAATTATTCTTTATTTCCACATCGTAAACCGAAGGTCTGAAGATTATATAGCCTCTGCTGCCACTACACAAGCCCGATGGACCGTCAAAGATATTATTTTCGATAAATATATTATGATGTGAGCAATCTCCGTGATGGCCGATAGCAGGAAAGCCTGCACACTTGAAAATGTTATTTGTAATTGTGATATTACGGCATACGGTATCATCCTTGCAAAAATCTATCAGAGTTCCGTCACAGTTATAAACTGGACCGTAGGAGCCGTCGCGGGCAAGGTCGAGCTGTATCTGCTCATTAAGAAGATTTTCAGGGATGAGTGTATATGTGGGCCCGTCAAAAATACAGTTTGCAACAATTGCACTTTCTGTGGAGTTAAGCTCAATCATATGCCACATTGAACAGTGGCGGAAGCGGCAACCTTCAATTCGTATATTACGGCAGTGTACCGTATTAACAAGGGTTGATTTTTCCTTTGTATCTCCATTGCCGTCAAAGATGCCACCCATAATTGTAACATCGTGTGTACCCTCGTATCCGCCCCATTCGGGCTCTGAATAGGAAGCGAGAAGATATCTTGTTATGGGTTCACTTTCCTTGCTTCTTAAAATTACAGCATTGTCAGAGAGCTTGAAAATCTGATTTGAATAAAAAATCAGAGCAGCCGAAACAAGATAAGTTCCGTCAGGAAAGTACACCGTACCTCCGTCCTTCACTTTGTCAATGCACTCCTGAAGAGCTTTTGTATCATCGTGAATACCGTCAGCAAAAACTTTTTTATTGTCAGTAACCTTTATAAAATCCATAAGTATCCCCTCTTTTAAATAATTGTTATCTCTCTGGCGTTACCTCTGTCACCGCGGTTTGTCACATACTGTGTTGTACCGTCGCGAAGCCTGCTATCAAAAGAAAAATGCAGATGTTCCGCAAGTACGGCTTTTATCTGAGGCTCACCGGTACATATTCATAAAATGCCTTTGAAGAAGCCGTCGACTCTGCTATATCTCCCCTGACCTCGGGATGAGCAGTAATGTCAGAGCCGAGAAGACCGATTTCAATAGTTCTTTTCTTAATTTTAAGAATCGCTGTTTTAAACCTCGCCTTTGGAAGTTTAATTGTACTATTCTTCCGATTGTGCCTATTGAGCTTTTCTATATAAGCTCAGACTTATGATGTTTTTTTGAAATTCTGGGAGTGGCACCTGTAAGGTGTGAGATATCGCGATATTCAGCCTTATAATCTTTGAATAATCCGTCTGGTATCTGTGAAGTCCAGCCTTTTTCATTGAAAGCGGGAATATCAACACCCAAAGCATAAAGCACGATAGCCGCCAGGTCGCGGATATTCATTTCCTTGATTTCCCCATTTTTTATATCTTTGCCAACAGCAGCAAAGGTGACATATTTTTCTTCATCTGTCCATCCCCCGTGGCTACCTTTGCCCTTTTCGTCATTGGTACCACCGTGGTCTGCGATAACCATAAACAGGGTATCTTCGAGTATATCAGCACTTTCAATTGCAGAGTAAACATCGCCGATAAGCTTATCAACTTCACTTATAGCGTTAATGTGCCGGGTTGTTCCGTAACCGTTACTGTGACCTGCACCGTCAACACTGTCGAAGTGAACAAAAAGAAAATCCGGCTTCTTTTCACGGATATACTTACATATAAGCGGTGTCAACTCTTTGTCCTTTGCCGTTTGCTTGTTTATGCCCAAACCTTTTTCGACGATTCCTTTATTGATGGGATTCCAATCACAATAAGAGCCGAGCTCTGCTTTCGGGTAAGCCTTTCTTATAAGGCGGAAAACCGTAGGATGCTTTGACCATATAGGATAAGGCAATACTGAAACTCTGTTGTTTGTCAGCTTATGCACCTCGGGTCCTACACCGATAAGCATTGACCCCCAGCATTCTGCACTTATAGTTGGTTTTGAAGAAAGGGCTCTGTATGTAACTGCACCGTTATTAAATATTTTATCAAAAAAAGGCGTGTCGGCAGCCTTAAACCAACTGCCCGCACCATCAACACCTATAACCACTATATGTGAATATTTTCTCGACATTTACATTCCTCTCTTTCTGTTAAACCTAAAAAGCCTCCCAAGCCGCCTACAGACGGCAAGGAGGCTTCGTTTTTAATTTTATTTCTAATAATTATTCACCCAGTGCTTCTTTCACCTGACGGAGAGCTTCATTTTCTTTGTGTCTTTCAGCTCTGATTACCTCAAGCTCACGGTACATCTGTTCTTTCTTTTCACCCTCAATATCATAGGTAAATTTAAGAATAAGTGCCTTGAGAACATTAGCAAGAGCGTAACCGAAAACAAGGAAAGCAAGAAGCCAGAGACAAGTTCTGAGATACGTGGGCTGAGCCTGCATTGTAGCAACAAGGTCACCTTCAGCCGATGACATATAACCTGCCCAAGCAATCATAAAGGGAATTGCAAGTTCCTTGAGATAGTTAAGACCTGTGAGAATCCAACCGGGAATAATGCCCTGTATAGCTTCCATTCTTTCGCCTGTTTCCCATTCGAGATAGTCGAAAAATTCAACATTGAAGTGTGAGGTTGAAAGTTCCTGAATACCGATACCGATACCAAAGATAAAATAGAACACATAGAAGAATATGCTGTTCCAACCATTAAAGAACATTATGCCCATCTGAGCTTCTATAAAACAGATTGCAAAAAGGATACCTGCAGAAATAAGTGAATACGGACCGCAGAATTTAAGAAGTTTAGTAGGTTCGTGCTTTTTTGAAAGTTTAGTGGCAATAACGTTGCCTACAACGGTACCCACAGCGGTGGGAAGAGTAAGCAGAAGGTTTTTTGAAGAACCTACTGTTATTGCTGCAAGATAAGTTGACATTCTTCCGAGCCATGCAAAAGCATTTACCCACTGCATTGCGTGATATGCTCTATAATTCTTGTATTTGAAAAGAGAGAATAAAGCTCTTGAAATCTTAACCTTTTCTTTCTTGGGAAGTTCAATTCTTTCCTTGCAGAAAAGTGCACACATGAGGTTACCGAATGCAGTAACACCTGCAGCAACAAGTGCAAGAGTCATGTACATTG
>JAZQZO010000024.1:0-10735 GCA_045634065.1 Acutalibacteraceae bacterium | reverse complement strand
GAGGTTTATCGGCAACGCTGACGTGCATAGCTCCTCTGTGACCGCCCTTGTCGGGTGTATCATCATAAATTTCAATAGAGTTATACATATAGAATTTGCCGTCAAGCTCGATAACACTGGGTGCCCAAAATGAGTCTCTTTCCGGGACTGTCATAACTATACCGTGATATTCCCAACCTTCGAAGAGATTGTCTGAATGGTAGGCATAAACGCCGTCGTGACCGGTGACATAGATATAGAATCTGCCACCGCTTTCTAAGATATACGGATCAGCCTGACCCTGATAATTTCCGCTGTCAACTTTAAGTAAGTGCATAATTTTTCTCCTGTAAGTGGTATTTTCTTGATTATATAATGAATGACAAGAAAAAGCAAGGGGGGAAACGTAATTGAAGCAAGATAGTTGTTTGATATGTATTTTGTATTATTGATAACTTGATTTTTGCATATAAAATGGTATAATATTGTAAAATAAGCTCAGGAGGAGAAAACTATGTTTAATTCGTTTATGGCGAAAATAACGGCAGTACTTATCAGTGCGATGCTGTCAATCGGCACCTTTTTCGGTGCATATAGGGCTCCTACAACAAAGGTGTCAGCGGAATACTTTGATGAGGGCGTAAAAAATGTTATCTACCTTATCGGTGATGGTATGGGTTTCAATCACCTTGAAAAGACAAAGCTTGAAAGATACACCGATCTTGTAATGGATAATTTTTCAATCAAGGGCAGCGCTATAACACGTTCTTTAACCAATAAGGTTACTGACAGTGCCGCTTCAGGTACAGCTTTGTCTACAGGGTCAAGAACTTATAACAAAGCAATCGGTGTTTATATGTTTGACAAAATTCCCAAGTATTCATATCCTAAAAATATCCGTGAGCTCTGCAGTGAAAGAGGAATGCTCACAGGTGTAGTTACTACTGACGAAACCACAGGCGCAACACCCTCTGCATTTTCAGCTCACTCATCAGACAGATATAATACTGAAGATATAACAATGGATCAGCTTACAAGCACAGCGGATATCATCTGGGGTAGCTCGAACAGTGTTGCAACGAAGAGCGAAGCTGAAGCTAATGGCTATGAGTACATCACAACATATGACGAAATGATGGCTCTCGAAGCAGGAAGCCGCAGTTACGGTCAGTTCACAAGCTCACTTTGGACTCTTGAGCAGTCAAACAAAAACACACCGAACCTTGAGCAGATGGCAATGAAGGCTATCGATATTCTTGATGATACAGATGAAGGGTTCTTTCTTATGATTGAGGGTGCACATATAGATAAACACTCTCACAGTAACCTTTCTGACGAAATGACTGAGGCACTCAAAGAATTTGATGATACTATCGAAGCGGTTTTGCAATACGCTGAGAAAGATGGAGAGACTCTTGTAGTGGTCACAGCAGATCACGAGACAGGTGGTATTACTCAAAAAGACGGCGAATATAAGTTTACAAAAGGTGATCATACAAATGCTGATGTACCTTTGCTTGTATATGGCTCAGATAAACTTATAGCTAAGGGTGAAAAAATCAACAACTACGAAATTCCCATAAGAATTGCATATATTCTAGGTTTTACAGAAGAAGATTTCCCTGTAGCCGTTATAATGTGATATAAGTCAAAAGTACCCTGCCGAGTTGGTAGGGTACAGTTTTTTATGAGAGCATTGCGATTATTTCTTTGAACTCTGCCGAGGACTTGAAGGCGTCAGAAAAATTATAGTCTGTGAGAAATGCTTTTTTCATTTCCTTCTTTGCACAGAAATCTCTGTCAACTGCGTATTTATCAAAGATGTGACCTTCAAACAAAGGAGAGTGCATAGTAGTATATCTATCTAGAGAATCAAATTTTATTGCAAGTTCTGCGGATTTTCTCAGATTGCTGAGGGCGTTGTGATAATCTCCTTTGCGATAATAAAACATAGAGGTTACACCGTAGCAGGAACATATAACAGCTTTATACATCAGTCCATAGTTGCCGTCGGTGTATATATAGTTAATAGCTTTTAAGATATTTTCTTGAATTTCTATCTGATAATCGAGAGAAAAATATGCTGAATGATAGTACCAACCTGACAGTACATCAAATAGCATATGTATGAGTAGCTCCAATGTTTCGTGAATTGCTTCGGGTGATTTATTGAAATACTCATATACAAAACAGTTTAGCTCGCGACCGTCTCTTAATGAGGGAAGTTGCTTTATGACTTTATCAACATTGTCAAAGGTAATATTATCATCTTTTAGAGATATCATTCTGAGAAGATAAGAAATGTAATAAGTCTTAGCTTCAATGCGGATTGCATCATTGGTGCAGTTGCGCTGGATATTTTCATATATGGATTTTATTTTTGAAGCTTGTTCTGCAAATTCTTCATTGCTGCTGTTAAGAATTTTACCTATATATCTTATCTGCACCCGAAAATCTGTGGGATATTTTTCTCTCAGCTCATCAAGCGCTTTCCACTTGCGTTCAACATCCCAACGAAGTCCGTCATATTCTTTTAGCAGTGTTTCCAATTCCTCCTCATCCTGAGCCTTGTTCACACCCATCAGCTCGTCAATTGACACATTGAAGAAGCCTGCAATGGCGGGAAGAAGTGTGATGTCAGGGTAGCTTTCCCCGCGTTCCCACTTGCTTATGCTCTGAAAGGTAACACCTAAAAATTCAGCGAGGGTTTCCTGAGTTATGTCTTTTTCACGGCGAAGTCTCTTTATGTTTTCGCCAAGGTAAATATTCATCGTTATCACCTCTTGTTAAATTAACTGATCAGCTTGGTTATATAATAGCTTATAAGCAGATGAAAAACAATAACGCTTTTATTGAAAAAGTTTCAACTAACAGTTGAATTTTTCGCGCAAAAAACTAATCCCTCAGCCGTAGCCGAGGGATTTTGCTTTAATATCTGATTACTTTTCTTCTTTCATAGGTCTTACAAAGACGAAACTGAGAACAAGTGAAACTATGTAAAGTGCGATTGTCACATAGAGAACTGCCTGATAGCCTTCTGCAACATTTACACTGCCAAACTTTTCAACAATAAGGTTTGCAAGGTTGTTACGTGTGAGACCTGCAAATGCCCAGGCTGAAAGTGTAATGCCGTGGATAGCTGAAATATTTGACATACCATAGTGGTCTGAAAGAAGTGTGGGTACGTTGGAGAAACCGCCGCCGTAACCTGCGTTAACTACCATAATAAGTACAACAACGAGAGCTGTGAGAAGCATATTGCCGTTGCCGTTTACAATACCCTTTGTTGCGATAACGAGGGCTGTGCAAACAATCGAAAGAATGAAGATAACCTTGTAGATTGTGTTTCTGTCTTTGCACTTGTCACCTGCAGCTGAGAACCCAAGACGGCCGCCTGCATTGAATATAGCAGAAATAACAGGGAATACAACAACTGAAAGACCGAGGCACTTGAGAATGTACTTTTCCTGTGAGATAAGCATAAGACCGCAGGTGATGTTGAGATAGAACATCATCCAGATGCCAACATAGTTGAGGATAGGTCTTGTCTTGATAACTGACATAATGCTTTTCTTTTCTGAAGCGTTTGTGGGTTCGTGCCAGTCTGAGGGTTTCTTGAGAAGAAGGTGACCAATGAACATCATCACAAAATAAACACCTGCAAGGATAATGAACATCTTATATATAGCACCATTGCCGAGACTGCCGAGCATCCATTCCATAATGGGAGTAGCAATAGCCTTAGCTGCGCCGAAGCCTGCAACTGCGAGACCTGTTGCAAGACCCTTGTTGTCCTTGAACCAGAGCATAAGTGTCTTTACCGGTGAAAGATAACCTGTGCCAAGTCCGACACCCATAATAAGACCGTAGCAAACATAGATACCGATAAGTGAAACAAGACTGCCGGGATGGTTACCGCCGTACCAGATGAAGAAACCTGAGCCTGCCATACCGCCTGCAAAGCAGATAGAAGCAAGAAGAGAGGATTTGTGAATGTCCTTTTCTACGATATTGCCGAGGAATGCTGCTGACATACCGAGGAAGAAGATTGCAAAGCTGAACGCCCATTCAACACTGCCTTTGCCGAAACCGATGTAATCACCGATTTTTTCACTGAATGTTGACCAGCAATAAACTGTGCCGATACTGCAATGAAGAAGAAGAGCAGGAATAGCTGCACGTATCCATTTGTTTGTGCGCCAGCCGCCTTTTGTTTTAACGTCTGTACTCATATTAAATTTTCCTTTCCATAGCAAAAGTGAAATTTTTGACTTTTTCCAACACAGTATACTACTCCTATTTTCGTGGAATTTCAAGTGTTTTGAAAAAATTTTTTAATAAAAAGCAGATGTTTCAGTTTTTGCTCCGAAAGGGCACGTTTTATTGGGAATTCTGCCAAAAAAAGCAGCAACCTTTCAGTTGCTGCTTAATCTATGGTCGAGGCGACAGGAATTGACTCTCGCGCTGCGGCGCTCGGTCATTCGCGGCTCTCGATGTCCACCGGACATCGATTCACTGTCGCTCCTACCTACCTGCGGCATCCTCAGAATAGCCGCCTTTTGCGGTGCCCAAAATTCATTACGGCTGTTCGCCTAGGAATTTTGACCGCTGTGCCATTATCACCTCGCTTTATCGTCCACTGGACGCGCTTCGGCGATAATGCTCAAAGCAGGAACAAAAAAAGCAGCAACCTTTCAGTTACTGCTTAATCTATGGTCGAGGCGACAGGACTTGAACCTGCGGCATCCTGCTCCCAAAGCAGGCACTCTACCAAACTGAGCTACGCCTCGAATTGCTTTGCTATTATACACTTTAACGGTATAATTGTCAAGGGTTTTGGTTTATTTATTTGAGGTGTAGCTCAGTTTGTGGTTTATTCTGTTTCTGAAGTTGGTAATAAATAAAACTCTGCAAGATTATTCCAGGTTGTCTTATCCACCTGACCGCTTTCTGTGTGTGATATAACTCTTTGCCAGCGCTTTACCTCTCTTTCGGTGTTTTCATCGAAAAACGACTGCAGCGGAAGAGTTGTGAAGTTGTCATAACGCCCTGCTACATTATTCAGCATAAGGTGCAAAGTGTAAACGAGAGTGTTATCCATACCTTTGACAAGAGGTAAATCTTCATTGGTTATTCTGACAATCTGTATTGGCTCCGAGGCTATAAAAACAGCTTCGGAGTTTTTGTTTTTTATCAGCTCCCAGGTTTCAAAGTTGATTATGCCTGTTTCTTCAAGTCCGTATTTTCTCTGAAAGCTTTTCACTGCATCTGTGGTTTCTGCGGCAAATATTCCGTCGGGGATGACTCGGCTTATATCGCTGTCAAGTCTGCCTATATTGCGAAGATAACTCTGTGCTTCAAAAACTGCATCATCCATTCTTATGCCTCCTTAAGCTGTCTGCCTGGGTATTGTCCGGGTAGTCTCTGTTGGCCGAGTCTTAGAGTGCGGTAAACATCGGCTATGGTGTTCCAGGTGGTTTCGTCAACCTGACCTGTTTGTGGCAGTTCGAATATACGCTGAAACTCTCTGACTGCATTTTGTGTTCTAAGGTCAAAAATATTATTGACGGGCAAAGGCTGAGCTTCGAAAAAGACCCTGCCGATATATGCGAGATATTCTTTGAATACACGCACGCTAGGTCCAACATCTCCGCGTTTTAGTATTACACCGGGGTAAGGTTGTGTGGGTACATCGAGGAGTTGATTTTCTTCGTCGAGATAATCAACTACGCCTTTATATGCACTGTAAAGGCTCTCCCAAGTTCTTTCGTCGACTTCGCCGGTTATCGGCAGACCTTTATATCGCTGAAAGGCCGAAACGGCATTAGCTGTAGAAGTGCCGTAAATACCGTCAATGGTTATGGATGGAAGAAAGCTGACAAACCTGCTGAGAAGTGTTAAAAAGTACTGAACGGTTACAACCGGTCCGCCTGTATCGCCTTGTCTGAGCGCGCCTTTGAATTGCTTTGGGATGTTCTCGTATCCTATACCCTCGGAGTCGAGTTCTGCAAGTCTTGTGACTGAATCGAAAATATATACTATCTTATACCAGGTAGCTTTGCCGATAATACCATCAGGAGTGAGAGAAAAAATGCGCTGAAATGCCTTGACGGCATTTTCTGTATTTTCGTCAAAGGCACCGTTTATTACAGATATCTTTGGTATTGCAGGATAGTTGCCTGAAATGCGCCTGAGGTAAATCTGCATACGGCGTACGCTCTCATTGAGGTCGCCTCGCTTGAGTGGCGTATCGGGGTACGACGGGATATTATCGGCAATAGGCGCGTTGACAACAATTTCAATATCGTCACCGTAGTAGTATTCGAGAATCTCAACATCACTGTAGCCTTGATTGGCAAGAGTCTGTGATCCCCACTGTGAAAGTCCGTCGCAGGTTACGGTGGTACCGTTACAATAAGCGGCAAAGAAAGGATTGACAGTGCCTTGTTTGCGAAGATAATCATTGAAAAGGTCGTCAACAATACGGTTGATGTTTTCATAGATATTTCTGCCGTTGATGAACTTCTGGTCGTAGTAAGTGTCGTTGGTGATATCGTAGTCATAGCCTCTTGCCGTGTACCATTCGGTGTATATTCGATTGAGGGCAAATGATACCTGTGCAAAAATATTTGCTCTGAGAGCTGCCTCGTCCCAGGTTGAATAAATTTCAGATGAAGCCACATTCTTGATGTAGTCTGCAAAGGGTATGGTGACAGTTGCAGCGTTGCTGCCGGGCGAGCCAAGGTGTACTCTTATGTTTGTCGGTATTTGGGGAATTACAGCCATTTAATCAATCCTTTCTGAAAGGGGAGTAAGTTCGGCATTCAGTAATATATCTGATCCGCCTACGGCACTGACAAGAAGGCCTTTTCTCTCGGCAAAACCTTTAGCGAATATATCGGCAGAATAGTCGATAGTCTGCTCGTTGCTCTCGGGAATAAATGAGTTGATTTTCGGGTAAGATTCGAGTTTAATCTGCTTTGTTGCACCGTTTTCATCGGTTGTGAGAAAGGCGTGAAGTTTTCCGTCGAGATAGATTGATATTTTAGCGTTTGGCACAGCATATGCCTGATTGCCCGAATATACCTTAGCGATGAACAGTGCGAAATTTTCGGAGTTTGCCAAAGGCAGTTCGCTTGTGGGTGATATGTTTTCTCTTTCTTCGTCGGGCTTTACGGCAGTGTCCTCTTGGGCGGACACTTGCGGTGGTTCTTCCAAGGACTCATCGGTGATTTCTTCTGTGGGCACTTCTGTTGTTTCTTCTTGGGTTGGTAATTCGGTGTTGACGGCTGTGGTCTCTTCGGTTACAATGCCCCACTGAGACCACTTATCTTTCAGCTTCAAAAGGTCGTCGGTATATTTGCTTATGAGTTCGTCAATATCTTTATCCATACAAAATCTCCTGTCGCAGTTATTTCCATAATATGTATATTCGTTCCGTTGCAAAAAATACTGAAATAGGAAAAATTTGTGTTAATTTAAGGTGAAGATACCATAATATAATCAGTGAATTTAAGGAGTGATTTTATGTGTACTGCTGTGAGCTTTAAGTCGGGAGACAGTTATTTTGGCAGAAATTTAGATCTTGAAAAATCCTATGGTGAAACCGTCGTGGTCACACCTCGAAACTATAAATTTCCTATGCGTACCCTGCCGATAATTGAAAGTCACTATGCTATGATCGGAATGACGACGGTGGTGGGGGATTATCCTCTTTATTATGAGGCTACCAACGAAATGGGACTTAGTATGGCAGGTCTTAACTTTCCGGGCAACGCTGACTATAAAAAGTACCAGGAAGACAAGGATAATGTGACGCCTTTTGAGTTTATTCCGTATGTTTTAGGTAAGTGCAAAGACCTCGAAGAAGCTAAAAGACTGCTTTCAAGAATCAATCTTGTTGCTATTAATTTCAGTGAGAATTTGCCGTTGTCACCTCTTCATTGGATAATCAGTGACAAAGAGAATTCCGTAACTGCGGAAAGTGTGAAAGAGGGATTTAAAATTTACGATAACCCATACGGTGTGCTGACCAATAACCCTACCTTTGACTATCATCTTATGAATATCAACAACTATATGAATCTTCACGAGGGCGTAGGTGAAAACAGAATTTCTGAAAGACAAAACCTAAACTCTTATAGTCTTGGGATGGGTGCACTTGGTTTGCCGGGGGATTATTCTTCGGCTTCGCGGTTTGTGAGAGCCGTCTTTATAAAAGAAAAATCACTCTGCTTTGAGAGTGAAAAAGAATCTGTCAGCCACTTCTTTCATATCTTAGGCGGTGTGGCTATGCCTAAAGGCTGTGTGATGACGAAGAACGGAGAGTATGAATACACTCGATATAGCTGTTGTTGTAATGCAGACAAGGGGATTTATTATTACACCACATATGATAACAGCACTGTCACTGCCGTTGATATGCACAGCTGTGATCTTGAGGGCGGTGAAATTTATAAATTCAGTCTGGCGGATTAAGGTTTTTAACATAAGGATAATAAGATGTTGAAAAAATAAAAGGACACAGCACTGTGTCCTTTTATTTTTTTATTTAAGTGTAAGACTCGAGTTAATCATCATAGTGCTGTAAAGAATAAGCACATCCTGATTGCTGAAATCAACAAACTGAGAAATCAGATCTGATGAGATATATCTGATATCAATGAGAGTAATTTTGCTGTAACCGCTGAGTAAGAGGGGAGCAATTGAACTGCCGAAAGAGTCGCGGAAAATCACAAGCTCTTTATCTTTGTCACCCTTGGGGTTGTTGATTTCAAGAAGTGAAACGGCGCCTGAAAGATAGATGTCATAGGGGTCGAGGCCTTCGTATTTCTCGAGGTCATAAACCTTTGTTTCAGTGTCTTTCTCGAAATTATAAACTGTGCAGTTTTCGATTTCGTCATTGGTGAGATAGCCGATAGTGTCAGGTTCCAAAGGCAGAGCTGACTGGCCGTAGTACACGCCGTAGAAGTCACCGATGGTCTTTTCGGCGTAGTCTGTTACGGGATTCATACCCATCTGCTGTCTTATAGCGTTTGCAACATCTACTATCTTTTCCTGTTTCCAGTGAGTATCGGTGGTGTAATAGTCGTCAGCTTCGAGCAGATCTCGGATGTCAATCTCGTTCATATAGCTGAGTTTTTCACCTAGTACGCGATAAAGCTCTTCATAGTCCATAGCCGGGTATCCGCCACTTTCAGCAAGGAAATAGTTTTTGTCGGGGACTGCTGTGAAATAAACTTTGCAGTCTGTATCCTTGAGATAAGAATTGAAAATCTTATCCATTCTGCCGATGAAGTGGTTTACACTGCCTTCGTTTATGGTTGCATCAATTTTACTTGCGGAGTCATTATGAATATAGATGCCACCGTTGTCTTTCTGCTGATAGACCTTGAAAAGAACGTTTGCCGTAAGGCGTCTGAACTCGTCTCTCATAGGGAACTGGTCAGTCATATAAGTGACGAACTCTTTCATAAACTTACCGGCCATAACTCTTTCGAAAGTTATTTCGGGGAATTGCTGAAGTTTGCGTCTTTCCCATTCGGAGATTTCGCCGTCTTCTTTAGCGAAAAGCCAGAGAGATGCACCGCCGATGAGAATACAAAACACAAGGATAATTGAAATAAATTTTGCTTTTTTCATTGGGGTCACCTCCTTAGAATCTGAAGTAAAGGAACGGGTTGAATGAGCCGTCAACAAGATATGCAGTTGAAACTATTAAGATAACTGCAATAACAATAGGCTCGAGAATTGTGCTGATCTTTGTGCCTTCGATTTTTCTGCCGAGATTTCTGAACAAGGGTGTTGCAGCAAGGAGTGAAACAACAAGCAGCACTGCATATGAACGAAGATTGTAAAGGGTATCGGCAGAGTACAGGGGAAGACCGGCTGCACCGAACATTATCTTTAAATCCGAGAACGCCATAGTGAAAGTATCTGCGTTGAAAAGCACAAATGAAATAATAACTATAAATATAACATAGAAATGCTGAATTAACGATGGTGCTTTTTCGAGATATTTCTTAAGGAAGAGCTTTTCTATTATGAGCAGTATACCGAAGTAAAGACCCCAGCTCATAAAAGTCCAGCCGGCACCGTGCCAGAAACCAGTGAGACACCAGACCACCATAATATTGAAAATCTGACGAAGAGGCTTTACTCTGTTGCCACCAAGGGGAATGTAAACATAGTCTCTGAACCAGGATCCGAGAGAAATATGCCATCTTCTCCAGAATTCTGTGATGCTCTTTGAAATATAGGGATAGTTGAAGTTTTCAAGGAATCTGAAACCTAAGATTTTACCTATACCGATAGCCATATCACTGTAAGCTGAGAAGTCGAAATAAATCTGCAGTGAGAATGATATAGCGTACATCCAGCTGAAGAGTACCGATGGGTCAGCACTGGTGCGGTAAGCTGTGCAGAGTGAACCTAAAAGGTTTGCTATGAGTACTTTTTTGCCAAGACCGATAACGAATCGTCTGATACCTAAAGCAACATTTTCCATACTGTGCTTACGACTGTCAAGGTCTTCTGCAACAGTGGTATATCTGACGATGGGACCTGCAATAAGCTGAGGGAAAAGAACAACATAGGTTGCAAGATTTATCCAGCTTTTCTGTGCGGGAGTATCACCTCTGTAAACGTCAACAACATAGCTCAGTGCCTGGAAAGTGTAGAAACTGATACCGATGGGAAGTGCCAGTTTGAGAAGAAAGTCGGAGGCCAAGCGGTCTTAGGAAGAACAACCATGCTC
>JAZQZO010000023.1:0-3460 GCA_045634065.1 Acutalibacteraceae bacterium | reverse complement strand
CGCTTGGCCCCCGACTTAATCTTCACCAAAGGAAAATGATTCTGATATTGATGAAACTCATAATAATGATAATAAATCAATGTCATCGAATACAGAGCTGGCATCAGCTCCCGAAGGTATCCTACAAAAAGATATGTATTCACACTTCGATGTTTCAAAAAGTGATGTACAAAAAATGGTTCGCTATCTTGAATCACAAGGGAAGATAAAAAGAGTAAAGAAAAGCGGCTCTTATCTTATAACCAAAAACGAGGTACAAAATGAAATATAAAAGAATAATACCATTACTGCTTGCACTATGCTGTCTTACAGCTTGCAAAAGCTCACAAGTTGATGAGGAAATATACAATTGCGGTGAAAGTGTTATCAGAGCAGTTGACGCATATATGGACAATAAAGCGACGTATGATGAAACTAACAAGAAAATTGAAGGATTGTATAAACAAGTTAAGACGTGGTGTGACGAGCATTCCGACGCGGAAAATCAAGCATACAATTTCGCTGTCAGAATACAGATAAACAGTCTTGATTTTGAACTTTATAAAGAGTCTTTGGGAGATAGCACTTACGCTGATGTTCTGGAAAAGCGAAACGAACTTGCAGAAGAGATAGGATACCCCACCCGTGACTAAAAGGAGTTGATCGCCTATGATCTGCATCAAATGCAAGAAAACTATCCCCGAAGGGTCGGTGTACTGCAATTACTGCGGCAAGAAACAAGCTACAGAAAAGCGCAGAAGCCGGAAGAGAGCCAACGGACAAGGCAGTGTCCGTAAGCTTTCGGGCAATCGCTCAAAGCCCTGGGCGGTGATACTGCCTGCCCAATATACGGATACAGGCACTGAAAAAAGGGTGTATCTGAGCTATCATGCCACTAAAACCGAAGCACTTAATGCTCTGAATGAAGCCATCTCAAACGGTGCCACCGATACGATAAACGCCACAGTAAGCGATATTTTTGGCGAATGGTCAGAAACAGCTTACAAGGATCTGTCGGCAAAGTCGATAAAAGAATACAACAACGCCTTCAAGCATCTTGCCCCTATCCATGCGAATAGAATGCGTGAGGTAAAAGCAAAGGATGTACAGCAGATCATTGATGAGCTCGGCAAGCCAGAAACAGGTAAGAAAATTCGGGTGCTATTCAGCCAGCTATGCAAGTATGCAATGAGTATAGACATAATATCTCAGAATTACAGTCAGTTTATAAAGATAAAATCGGCAGAAAAAACAGAAAAAGAAATATTTACGGTATCAGAGATCAGAAAAATCAAGGATGCGGCTGAATCGGATGAAAGCTATAGTAATGATGCGAAAATAGTGATGATGATGCTTTTTACCGGTACCAGGATCAGCGAGATCACCGGCATTAAATACAGCAAAGTGTATCCATATTATGAAATACCCTATATGATAGGCGGCATTAAGACCGAAGCCGGCAAGGATCGTATTATTCCGATCCACTCTGAAATATTGGAATATGTAAGATATTTTTATAGTATGGGCAGTTCAAACAGGGAGTACCTGTTGATCAATTCCAAGGGCGGAAAAATGGAAGCAAGCAATTTTCGCAGACGGCACTACTACCCCCTTCTGGAGGCGCTTGATATAGAAAAGAAAAGTCCCCACTCCACGAGACACACATACTCAACAATGCTTCATGCATCAGGTGCGAAGCAAGAAAACATTATTAAGTTAGTAGGACATACAGATTTTAAAACGACGCAAGAACACTACATTCATCAAACCATCAACGAACTCAAAGATACGATCGAAATGTGGAAGATAGACTGATCAATAGAAATTCGACTTGTCCCCAACTCCGTCCCCAACCCATTTGAATTATAGCTATTTTACCACTTGCAAACTATAGTAAATGCGTAGTTTAGCCCCCTGTTCTCTCATTCGTAATGAGCAGGTCGCAGGTTCGAGTCCCGTCACAAGCTCCAAGAAACCCTTGTAGATACGTCATCTACAAGGGTTTAATTTTTGATTTTAACTTTCTTGTACCCAACATGTACCCAACGTGCATAGGATTTTATTCTTCGTTTTAATTGACAATCATTTGTTCTTTATGCTATAATAAAACCAATGGAGGCGAGCGAATGCTTAATATAGATGAGGATAAATTAAAGATATTATTAAATAGCAACGATAAATATATAAAAACATCTTACACTGATGGATTATTGACAACGGCATCAGGCTTAATAACAATAATAACTGATGGTTTATATGGTTTTGATATTTTGGGTAACAGCATCAAATCCAGTATATTAAAGGTGATCATTGTCATTCTCGGTGGGATATTTGTTTTGAAAGGAATATATGATATGGTTCAGGTCAATAAACACTCTATAAGTGCAGATACCTTATTTAACGATATTAAGAGTATGGATATTCCCAAGAGCCGATATTCGCTTGTAGCTGTAAAGGATGCTTTTAACGAGTATCCCAAACGATATTTGCTTTTTTATGATGTCGAATGGAAATGCTTTTTATTCCCTCACTATAAAACGACTGACAACGATAAAGAAAACATAATAAAGCACCTTTCGATTGATTTGGAGGTTAACCCTACAGAATTATCAATTGATTTCAAAGCTAAAGATACTCATACAAAGTTTTCTGTAAGCAATAATAAAACCAAAACCTATGAACATAATTTATATCAGGTCAATATCAGAAATTTTAATAATAACATTATAAAAGATAGCTTTAGTATAGGCGATAAGCAATTCAAATGGTTTTCATTGGAAGAAATGTTGTCAGACAAGGAAATATTTGATAAAAACTATGATATAGTTAAATTTGTTACAGAGAATATATAACAAAAAACCGCCCGAGATTTCAACTCCCGAGCGGTTCATTTTAACTATTCATCTTTATCATTCTTATCTTTCAATTCTCTTATAATAGCCACAAGCTTTTTCGGCACAGGCAGCCCCAGACCGATAGCGTTTTCAATTATAGATAGCGCCTCATTTGCCACATAAAACCCTATCACAAGGGACCTGCACAGCGACCCGTCCCCTATAATATGTACATCTATCAAATTACCCACCGCCACCAGTGCCAGTATAAACACCTTGCGAGCTATGCCTTTAAAGCCTACCCCGGAGCACAGATCATGATTTATTCCGGCTTTTATCACACCTGTGATATAATCTATAGCCATCAGTGCCAGCAGTGCTATGAGCAGCCCATCCATCCTGCCAAACCAAAACGAAAGGGCTTCACATATCCATGCTGAGAACAATCCGAAAACTTTTCCTATTCCGTCCATCACTTTACCGCCTTTCTGATCTCACCAGCTAATTTTTTTATAAAATTCTCCCCTGCGATGCCTGTTTTCTGATACCCCCATTTGTTTAGCAGTGTATTTACAGCAGTGATAGTGCCATCTCCGATTTCTTGATTTTCGTACATACCGTACCTGCTCACTCCCACCTGTTTAGCG
>JAZQZO010000022.1:0-3650 GCA_045634065.1 Acutalibacteraceae bacterium | reverse complement strand
CACCGTTAGCTCTCATCATTCCGTCATCACGGGCGGCAGCAAGTCCTTCATTTTCTTTATAATAATAGCTTACCCTTGAATCTGAAAGATATTTCTTACAGATTTCAGCGCTTCCGTCTGTTGAGCCGTCATCAACGAGAATGATTTCTATATCCTTGAGTGTTTGATTAACAATGCTGTCAAGGCATTGCACAAGATACTTTTCTGCATTATAAATAGGAACAATAACACTGACTTTAACCATTTATCAATTCCATCCATTTCTTAATTATTTTATTAACAGACTGTTCTTCGCGTATCTTTACGGAGTTTTGTGATAACTTGTTTGCAAGTTCAGGATTTTCTGCAATTTTTTTCATAGCAAGATAAAGTGCATGGGAATCACCGACTGGAGTAAGCAGACCGTTTTCACCGTCTTTGATAACAGCTCTTGCACCGCCCGCGGGACAGTCTGTGCAAACACAGGGCAAGCCCATCGCCATTGCCTCAAGCATTGAGTTTGACATTCCTTCATAATCCGAAGATGAAACAAACATCACATAGTTTTTTATATAATCGTGAATATCGCTTCTTGCAGGCAAAATATGAATTGAGTTTTCAAGATGATGGTATCTTATGCGTTCGTTAACGGAATCAAGATAGCCTTCAACACCGTTACCGACGGGATCACCGATAATATCAAGCTCATACTCTGGAAAAGTTTTATTGAATTCCGCAAAAGCGTCAACAAGTACCGCAAGATTTTTCTGAGCAGAAATTCGGCAGAAGTTAACGATTTTTTTGTTTTTGATTCCGCTGTATACTTCAGGCAAATCGGGTTTTATGGGGTTGAAAATAACTGTTCCTTTTACGGGCGTGTTTTCTTCATACCATTTTTGGACATCTGGAGATTGAAAAACAATGCCGTCTGCCTTGTGAAATTCATTTTTTAGAAATGCCATTGTGGTTTTACTTGAAAGAGACTGACAAGGATCTCCTCTTTCTGAAATAATAACTTTGTTTGATTTGTTTTTTGCAAGCAGAGTGAGGAAGATTGAATCATATAAAAATGCAACTACGGATGTGTTTTTATGTTTTCTGAAATATTTTTTCAGCCAGGTTACAGATTCATAGTTTCTTGATTGATATTTCAGAACCGAAGATTTTTCTTTGAAGCCGAGTTTGCCGATGATTCTTGCAAAAATCATAAGAGCTTTTGCCGAAAGAGAAGATTCTTTTTGTTTTTTTATTTCATCAGGCAGAGATATGATATTGATTCTGCCGACAATGTTGTTAAGAACGGCATCGGCTTTGCTCTGATGTGTCAGTATAATAGAAACGCAGTTACCTTTTTCGGCTGCAGCACGGCTGAGAAGTGACACAACTCGCTCGGCACCGCCACCTTGCATTACTTTTATTAAAAAAACAATTTCTTTTTGCATAATTTTCCTCGGCCTCATTCACCATTAAATAAAAACTGTTACAGTTTTCTTTTCAGAGAAATAATTTTTTTATATAGCTTTCGTTTGAAAAATTCAACTTTTATTTTTCTGAATTTACGATGAACCCAATAATAGTAAATATTTTTATATTGTTGATTTACATAAGAATCAAAAGTATCCACACAACAAGAAGGCAGCATAGACAACCAATCAAATTCTAATATTGAATCCATTTCCTTGTTTGTTGCTGCGTTTTCACATGATTTCACAAAAATGTACATAACATCAGAAAACCATCGTGCATAAATTTTTTGTTTGAATTCTTCAGTATTAAGTTTCCATTCCGGCAATACAAGAAACATCTCTTCAAACACATGAGAAGAGTCTTTTCTTGCAATAACTTCCGGATTGAAATTACGAGATATGCTTACAGGATTATATCTGTAGTTATACAATGGCACATCTGCATATATAATTTTTTTTGCATATGTAATCGGATAAATTGATTGCAATGTATCCTCTGACATGTTTTTTGAAAAATATTTTTTGTAATCTATAGGGTCTCGCTTCAGAATTTCTGTTTTGATAGCTTTTATCCACAATGCATCAATACTGTCGCCGGTCGCAAGCAATTCAAAACACTTTTTCTTGTTATCCGCACTCCATATTTCGGAATCTTCAGCAATATACCTGTTTCTTTTATTCTTTATCCCGTTACTGTAATAATTAAAAGAGTATATTACCATATCAATATTAACATCTTTTAACAAATAACTGTTGACAGTTTCCAGCAAATTACATTCAATAAAATCATCCGAGTCAACAAAAATACAAAATTCACCTTGAGCCTTATCAATTGCAATTCTTCTTGCTGAAATTAATCCTTGATTTTCCTTGTGAATAACATGTATTTTTTCAGGATATTTTTCTGCAAAAGAATCACATATACAGGAACTGTTATCTGTTGATCCATCATCAACAATAATAACTTCATAATCGCCAAAAGTCTGATTAATAACAGATTCCAGACATTGTTCCAGATAGCTTTCAACGTTATAAACAGGTATCAATATACTGAATTTCAAGTTTATGCCTCCAATAATTTGCACCAATCGTTAAAATATCTTGTTCTTTCGCTTGAATAATCAATTTTTGACAGATTGTTCTTCATTTCTGTTCTTGCTTCTGAATTTGTTATCATTTTTTCAAGTGCTTCTGCCAATGCTTCCGGGGTTATATCAGCCAAATATCCTGTTTTTCCTTCATCGACCATAACAATACCGCCGGCTGTTTTTGTTGATACCATAGGCAAACATAAAATCTGAGCTTCAAGCATTGCAATTGACAAAGCCTCTTCATACGAAGGCTGAACATATACATCGCTTATACCTAAATACGGATACGGATTTTTCTGCATACCGGTTAGGTTAATGCAATCATTAAGTTTATATTGGTCAATCAATTTTTCGATTTCAGGTCTTGTTGGGCCATCACCGACAAAATACCATAAAAATTCAAAACCTTTGTCTTTCAATATCTTGGCTGCTTTCACTGCCAAATCAATACCTTTTACAGGCGAAAAACGTGCGCAGGTACAAAAAACCGGCCTGTCATCTTTTTCGATTTCTGCTTCAGAACTCATTTCTTGTATCAACTGAGGATTTGTGTAGTTTTCAACAACCAAAACCTTACCATCTATACCATCATACCATTCATACAAAGATTTCTTTATATCCTCGTGTTCAACTACAATTGAATCATAGTTTGGCATAGTGGTCTGATGAACATCGTGTAATTCATCGGTAGAAACCTGATAAAACATTATTTTTCTTTCTGCCTTTATATACTTGTCAACAAACAGGGTATTATAGCCTTGCCAATAAGATATTGCTACATCATATTCAACATCAGAAAAATATTTCTTTTTCTCATTTTTAAACATCGATAACATAACATATTCAGATAATTTAGCAGTCAAATTATCTGCTTTTTCTTTTAAGCCAAAAAGCTTGCAAAGAAAAATCAAAACCTGTAAATATAACGCATATGGAAGTCTATAATAATGGACATCATCTTCATTAATCAAAATTTTCACATTTTTATTAATATACGGTAATAAATCCAATCTGTTTTTTCTGATATACAATATTACTTCATTAACATTGTAATCAATACTGTTAAGAGCAGAAATCAAAGATTTTTGAATTCCTCCGACTGTTAAATGATTAG
>JAZQZO010000021.1:0-2353 GCA_045634065.1 Acutalibacteraceae bacterium | reverse complement strand
GGTGACACTATGTACGGTGAGGTTGATGATAGGCTGAGCCATCAGGCGCTTCATTGCGCAAAGGTAAAGTTCAAACATCCTATAACCGACAAAGAGATAGAGTGTGAGGCGAGAATGCCGGAAGATATGGAAAGGCTTTTAGAGGAGTTGAGGAAATAATTAAAGTTTTATCAAACTTTTACAAAAGTTTGTGGGGTGCGGGGCGAAGCCCTGCTGTCAGCTGGATAAATTATTAAAACTATTGTCACTAAAAAGGAACGGAATGGATAACCGTTCCTTTTGCTTTTGTGCCCTCGCCGGGCAGGCATACTTTTTCCTGTCGTGGAAAAAGTATCAAAAACACGATAATTGTTTTTGATACAAAAAAGTGTCGTCCTAAGACGACACTTTAAGTTTATTACTTATTCTTTTTGCTTGCCTTTGCTGCTTCCTTTTCTGCTTTGATTGCAGCCTTTGCAGCGGCTTTTTCAGCTTCGAGTTTCTTCTGCTCGTCGAGCTGAGCCTGGAGAGCAGCGGCTTCGTTGGCTTTAGCTTCGTCATATTTAGCAGCAATTTCTTCGAA
This sequence comes from Acutalibacteraceae bacterium, assembly GCA_045634065.1. Taxonomy (GTDB): domain Bacteria; phylum Bacillota; class Clostridia; order Oscillospirales; family Acutalibacteraceae; genus UBA6857. The sequence continues at coordinate 1,791 of JAZQZO010000021.1, read as the reverse complement.
GTGAGTGGTGTTTTCCTTTTCTTTTACGATACGTTCAGCATCGAGATAGGGCTTTGCAGCTCTGCCGAAGAAAGCGTGTTTGTCCATTTCTTTTTTGATTGCTTTCTGAACATCTTTCTTTTCAGCTTCATCAGCCTTAATCTTTTCGTTGATATCTTTGATAGCGTAAGTGTCTTTGTCTTTTTTAGCTGTAGCCATTGCTTCATAAAGGCCCTTAAGCTCTTCGTTGATAGCATCTTCTCTTGAGAAAAGGTGGTCAAGCTCATCAAAACTGGGCTGTACGAAACTTTCGGGAGTCTTGTAATACTTGTCGATGGCCTTGCGAGCTGAAAGCTTATTCTTTGCAATTTCAAGAGCGAAAGCACGGAGTTCCTTTGCTTCTTTGGTATCCTTGGGCATTTCGCGAGCAACTTTAAGTTCTGCGAGAATATCTTCTTTCTTCATCTCATAGAGACCGGTGAGACCTGCATCATAAACTTTGCGGTTTGCTTCGTACTTGATTTTGTAAATGCCACTCTCGAATTTTTCGAGTTCCTGACATACAAAGCGTGAAATTTCGATTTCTTCGTTTGATTCCTTAGTATGTTTTACAGCTTTTCTACCCTTTAACTTGTCAATAGCTTCGATTTCCTTGTCAGCGTTTTCACGAGCTGATCTGATGATATCGATAGCTTCGATGAGTGTCTTATTATTTGTTACGCCATTGCCGTAGTCTTCGAACATTGCTCTGATCTTAAGTGCTCTTACGATACCCTTCTGCTGCTTTTCGTGAAGATCGTAGAAGAAATAGGGAACAACATTGAGGAATGCACCTACAGCAGCCATAACGATAAGAGCGCCCATAACATCGTAAAGGAGATTTTCCTGACCTGTAACTGTGTCAAGAATATCATAGGGGCTCTTATAGCCGTTACCCTCATAAATGCCGTAATGCTCATAAACAAAGGGGAGAACCGATGAAGTAACAAGTGTTACCATACCGCCGATAGTAGCAACGGTAGCGAACATACCGTCAACTCGCACACCTGTTTTGTATTGGTGGTAATCACGGATGTCTGCCTGAATAGCAGGTGAAAGAATCTGCTCAAATGCACCGAAAAGGTAGTTGATGTAAATGCAGATTGTAAGCCAAAGCATACTTCTGAGGTTTATGCCCATAGCTAAAATACAAACTACATTCATAAGGTTGATACCGATAAGAACTTTTTTCTTACCCCATTTTCTGATGAAGATGGGAGCTAAAAGCATACCCCAGAGAGAAGCGTTACCAACAATAAGTGTAACAAAACCGTAGGTAGCATCACTGCAACTATGACCGTAGTTGTAAGACCATTCGAGAACTGAGCTGTATGCAACCTCAAGGAAACCGAGCCAGCCTGCAAGAGCGATAATCCAGAAATACTTGTTTTTGGCAACCTCTTTGAAGGCATCGCTGAAACGTACCTGAATAACACGGCTTCTTGCCTGAATGATTTTTTCTTTGGTATTGGCGAAGATAAGAATTGTAAGACCGATACCGATAATAGCAAAAATGGGATATGATATTCTGTAAACCTTGATATCGTAGATGTCACCGTTAGCAACTGCACCGGCGATAAAGGGACGGACAAAGTTGAATACTGAGGGAGCAAATGAGTAGATAACCGATTTTATTGAGAGAACATCAGTTCTTTCCTGAGTGTTGGGTGAAAGAACGTGAACAAGGTTTGTGTAAGCATCATTGAAGAAGTTGAAGAAGAACTGAAGCAGAAGGTTAAAGAAGAGAACTACTGCCAGTTTTGCAACATAGCC
>JAZQZO010000020.1:0-2117 GCA_045634065.1 Acutalibacteraceae bacterium | reverse complement strand
CATTCACAAATACGCAAGACCTGAAGATGTGCCTGAACACACAATGTTTGTCATCACAACTGACGGTATGGAAAATGCAAGCTTTCGCTATGACAGTGAGCAGGTCAAGAGAATGATTACCCGTCAGAAAGAAAAATACGGTTGGGAGTTTCTTTTTATCGGTGCAAATATCGATGCCGTTGAGACTGCACTGCGATACGGCATAAGCAGTGACAGGGCTGTTAACTACAACGCTGATGCTGAGGGTACAGGTATACTTTACGAGTCCGTTGCTTGTGCTGTAAGCAATGTCAGAAAGTGTGCACCACTTGATAAGGGTTGGAGAGAAAAACTTGACAGAGATTTTGAAAAGAGAAGCAAGAGATAATTACTGTATCTGAGGATATTGTAATTTTTATTCGAAAGCAGTATAATTGATTTACTCAAAACAAGGGGATGATAATAGTGGAAAATCATCGTGTTATAGATGTACATTCGCATATTCTTTATCAATCTTGTAATGAGTCGTTATAATTTCATAAAATGATACACAGCCAGCGGGTAATCCGTTGGCTGTCGTAATATACGAAAAAACTGCCCTCGAAAGAGCAGTTAAGCTATTTGAATGTAGTTACAATGCCTTGCCGCCGGATACTTTTATCACCTGACCCGTAATCATTTTTGCCTGATTACTTGCTAAAAACAAGATAGTTTCTGCAATATCTTCGGGGTTTATCAGTGTACCCATAGGAATAAGCGGGATAACAGCCTTTTCAAGCTCTTCGTCAATCCAGCCTGTCTGTGTCGGACCGGGAGCAACACAGTTTACGGTAATGTTGTATTTCGCAACTTCGAGAGCAATACTGCGGGTGAGAGCTTCTAAGGTTGCCTTACTCGCTCCGTAGGTAATCTGACCTGCAAAAACCTGAGCCGCATCGGTAGAGATATTAATAATTCTGCCACAATCACCATGATGATTGACAAACTCCTGTGTCATCAGAATACTGCCTCTGACATTCACTGCAAAGGTGTCGTCGATGACTGATTGAGTGATGCTTTCGATTGTGTCGATGCCCTCCATATCACCGTCAGCAGCATTATTGACTAAAATATCAATTTTGCCGTACCTTGCCATAAGCTGACAGTAAATCTCTTTAACGCAAGCTTCATCAGAAATGTCACTTTCTATAATCAGATATTCGGCATTAATTGCTTTGAGCTTGCTTTCAACAACATCTGCATTTTCGGAATTTGCCTTGAAGTATCTGTCTGTGCCGTGTTTATCTGCTTTACTTTCATCAAAATCTCTTGGTAATCTTTTATAAACGAGCACCACCTTTGCACCTTCACGGGCAAAAGCTAATGCAGTTGCCGCACCGATACCCCAAGGGTTGTTTGCACCTGTTATAATAGCAACTTTGTCTTTTAAGCCATAATCAACCATATTTTTCTCCTTAATGAATTTTAGCTGAGTCAATTATATCATATCGAAAGACTGGTATTCAATCTATTTAATTAAATTATTAAGTGAAATGCTGTTTTGTTTTTTAGTGTATGTATGGTGATTTTTTTTTGTTGATATTAATTAAAAAATTAGTTGTAAGACATAAATGTTTGTGATAAAATAGGTCTAAAGGAGGTTTTAAATATGAATCTTACAGAAAAAAATCAAAGAGAAATTACTAAAGCCAAAAAGACTATGAGCAAAGTGCTTCTGCCGGGGTATATGGCGTATATGCTCACAATTTTGTCTATGGTGTATATAGTTGATGAAATTGCATCCAATATCTATAATTCACTGCAGTCTGATATGGTTACTCAGTTTTATGTGAACGGCAAAGGTCTTGATTTCAACACAGGTCTTGCTACTTATTCAGCTATGACGGCACCGCTGTATGTCATTATGATTATTACACCCTTTTATAAATCTCTCGCTGACCGTTTCGGACGAAAGATATTCCTTGCTATAAATACTTTCCGTATGGGCGTAGGTATGCTTATTTGTATGCTTGCTCCTAATCCGATTGTTTATCTTGTCGGCGTGGGTGTTATCAACTTCCTTATGAACAACGATATGCAGGTACTCTACATTATGGAACCTGTACCTGAAAAGCACAGAGCTAAATATACAAGCATCA
>JAZQZO010000019.1:0-3021 GCA_045634065.1 Acutalibacteraceae bacterium | reverse complement strand
AAAAATCCACCCTCATACCAAGGGTGGAGATATCTTCTACTTGCAATTCTTATCAAATGCAGGGTTGAATGCATAAAAATTCTTGCAGTTCATCTTATCAGTTGCAATTCTGAGTCCCTCGCCGAAACGCTGATAGTGTACAACCTCTCTTGCACGAAGGAACTTTATTACATCTCTCACATCAGGGTCATCAACAAGACGAAGAATATTATCATAGGTTGTTCTTGCCTTTTGCTCAGCAGCCATATTTTCGTGAAGGTCTGTTATGATATCGCCTTTCGACTGCAGATACGCTGCCGTAAAGGGCACGCCTGCCGCACTTGCAGGGTAGACGCCTGTTGTGTGGTCGACAAAGTAGGCATCGAAACCGCCCTTTTTGATGTCTTCGATTGAAAGGTTTCTTGTGAGCTGGTATACAAGGGTGCCTATCATTTCGAGGTGTGATAATTCCTCCACACCTATATCAGTAAGCAATCCCTGAAGTTCATTCCAGGGCATAGCGAATCTCTGGCTGAGATAGCGAAGTGATGCGCCAAGCTCGCCGTCGGGTCCGCCGTACTGTGTCATAATAATTTTAGCATAGACAGGGTTGGGGTTTTTAATATTTATAGGATACTGCAATATTTTTTCATATTGAAACATCAGCAATCACTCCCAGTGTTGACCCAAGGAAATGGGCTGCATAACCATTTTTCGCCTTTTTCTCCGTCTGCTGTTAGTGGGCCGTACTGACAGATGTATTCCTGAAGTAAAGCCGCGTATTTTTTCTTGTAGTCCTCAATAAGTTCCATAGCCGTGCAGTCACCCATATGTGTGTCGAGATAAAGATGAAGATCCCATATTGCAAAACGTACAGCCATAAGTCTGTGCTTAAGGTTGGTTTTAGTGTTTATCATCTTTGTCTCACTCCCATAAAGGGCAGATCGAGCACGGGGAAAACAGTGCCCTGACACAGAGCTTTATCACACGAATATACATCGCACCACTGCTGAAAGGGTACATATGCCATAGCAACGCTTATTTCTCTTGGAAATACGCTCATTGTGCATTGACACTCGCAGGAACTTTCAGCCTCGGAGCTGCGATATTGCGTGAAACCGTTTTTGTAGTTGTTCACCGTAAATCGCTCCTTTAAAGTTTTGGCGCAGTTTTATAAAACCACACCTGCTATCATATTATGCAGTGACTCTCATTTGGGTACTCGGTCAGTGGGTACTAAAAACAAAAAGAGTGCAGACGGAAAATCTGCACCCTTTGGCTTGTAGTTTATATAATTGTTACTGAGATACTCTGCTATTTGATAATTCCTCAGCGTGGCTGATAGCTGATGAGATATCCTGACAGAAGTTGTCTGCACCGATATTTTTATAAAGACCTGACTTCTTCATAGCCTTCATAGGCTGTTCGTTAACGTGGGAAAGAATCAGTGTGATGCCCTTCTTGTCGCATCTCTGCTTGAGACTTGTCATTGAGTTCATAGCTGTGCTGTCCATTGCAGGCACACTTCTCATTCTTACAATGAGGTATTCTGTGTAAGATTTAAGTTCGATTCTTTCAATCTGATCAGCCGCACCGAAGAAGAGAGGACCGCTGATTTCATACACTCTTATGTTCTTGGGTACGTCTATGAGTTTCTGCTTTACGCTGTCACTGTCATCTGCAGTTTCCTGCTCTTTGTACTTCCAGGGGATTACATTTGTTTCATCGCTCATTCTCTTCATAAACAGAACACAAGCGAGTACCATACCAACCTCAATTGCAACAACAAGGTCGAAGACTATAGTGAGGAAGAATGTTGCAAGAAGTACGATAATATCATTTTTCGGAGCTGTCTTAACAACATTTACGAAAGTTCTCCAATGACTCATATTATATGCAACCATAAGAAGAATTGCCGCAATTGTAGGCATAGGAATAAGACCTGCATAGGGCATAAGCACGAGAAGCACAAGAAGAAGTACAACAGCGTGGATGATACCGGCAATAGGAGTCTTACCGCCGTTTTTGATGTTAGCTGCAGTTCTCGCAATAGCGCCTGTAGCAGGGATACCACCGAAGAGAGCTGATGCAACGTTACCTGCACCCTGAGCTACAAGCTCTGTGTTTGAGCGGTGCTTTGTGCCTGTCATACCGTCAGCAACAACGCAGGATAAAAGTGATTCGATAGCTGCAAGAATTGCAATTGTAAAGGCATTGGGAAGAGCTGTCTTGATAGCACCAAGACTGAAATCGGGAAGAACAAGTTTAGGAAGTGAACTGTTGATTGTGTAAAGATCACCGATAGTGTCAACATTTAATGGAAGCACCTTAACCATAAGGATGCCGACCAAAACCGCAACAAGTGAGCCGGGGATTTTTTCACTGATTTTAGGCATAATGATAAGCACTGCAAGTGAAACTGCACCGACTATAAATGCGTGAACATTAAAGGTGTCAAAGCCTGCAATAAGAGCTTCAACCTTTTCCATTGTTTCAATAGTCTCCATACCGGCAGGGTACTGAACACCGAAGAAATCTTTCAGCTGACCTAAAACGATAGTCAGAGCAATACCTGAGGTGAAACCTGTTGTGATGGTAAAGGGAATAAACTTGATAAGTGAGCCAAGCTTGAAGATACCCATAAATACGAGGATAATACCTGCAAGAATGGTGGCAGTCGCAAGACCCGACATACCCTGAGTGGCAACAATACCTGCAACGATAGTTGCAAATGCCGCTGTGGGACCTGCAATCTGAACAGGTGAACCACCCAAAAATGAGATTACAAAACCTGCAACAATAGCTGTGTAGATACCCTGCTCAGGGCCGACGCCTGAAGCCAGAGCAAGAGCAATTGATAAAGGCAGAGCAATAATTGCTACGATGATACCTGAGATAAGGTCTTTGACAAACTGATTTTTGCTGTAATTCTTAAGTGAGGTAAACAGCATTGGTTTGATTTTTTCCATTGTTTTCACATTCTTTCGTTTCTTTTTTAACGATATATATTATAATCTTCAAATCAATTTTGTCTACAAGTTT
>JAZQZO010000018.1:0-4701 GCA_045634065.1 Acutalibacteraceae bacterium | reverse complement strand
ACGATCCGACTTCGGTCAGCTTTTCCTGAGCTACGGTTTATGGTACGGTCTTGAGAGAATGATTGTTGAGGGTATGAGAACCGACAGCCTTTTCATCGGAAATACAGGCATCAGAGTATCTCAGGCTCTTTCGTTTGCTATAGTGCTTGTCTGCGGAATGCTTCTTGCTATCAAGCTCATCAAATATATCAAAAATCCTCAGCCTATTGAGGGTGTTGACTTCTATCCTCCGATGACGGAAAAGGAATGGGCAGCCCACGAGAGAAAGGTAGAAAGAAGAAAGAGAGCTAAAGACAAGAGAAGAGCACTTTGGAATAAAATCACAGGCACAAAAGATAAATAAAATCATCGCGTTTTTGATTCTTTTTGCGCGACAGCAAAAAGAATGCCTGTCCGGCGAGGACAAATATAATTATGAATCACGAAATGACTGACAGTATGAATTGACCTTCGGTCATTGAATAAGGAGAACTGAATATGTATCAGATAATCGATGGTAAAACCGTTTCAGCTTATGTAAAACAGCAGGTTAAAGACGAAGTTGCAAAGCTGTCAGAAAACGGTAGAGTACCTGCACTTGCTGTAATAATAGTAGGAAACGACCCTGCATCAAAGGTTTATGTAGGTAATAAGAAAAAGGCCTGCGAAATGACAGGTATGAAGTCTGTTGAATATGCGCTCGATGAAAGCACAAGTGAAAAAGAGCTTTTAGACCTTATCGATAAGCTCAACAACGATAAGGAAATCAACGGTATTCTTTGTCAGCTTCCTCTGCCAAAGCACATTGACGAAGATAAAATCATTGATGCTATTGCTCCCGAAAAGGATGTTGATGGTTTCAGTGCTGTCAATGTGGGCAAGATATGGCTTGGTAAATATGAGATTTCACCCTGCACGCCTATGGGTGTTATTGAACTTCTCGATTATTATAAAATTCCTCTTGAGGGAAAGAATTGTGTAATTGTAGGAAGAAGCAATATAGTAGGCAAGCCTATGGCTGCACTTCTTCTTGAGAGAAACGCAACTGTTACTGTGTGTCACAGCAGAACTAAGGATTTAGCAGCCTTTACAAAGAATGCAGATGTTATCGTGGCTGCTGTTGGCAGAGCGAATTTCATTACGGCCGATATGGTAAAAGAGGGTGCGGTGGTAGTTGATGTCGGTATCAACCGTCTTGATAACGGCAAACTCTGCGGTGATGTTGATTTTGAAGCGGTTAAAGAAAAGGCAAGTTTCATCACACCTGTTCCAGGCGGCTGCGGACCTATGACTATTGCGGTGCTGATGAAAAACACATTGGTAGCATATAAAAATCAGAATAAATAAAATCATCGCGTTTTTGATTCTTTTTCTGCGATAGGAAAAAGAATGCCCAGCGGCGAGCGAAAGAGTATAGTCTTGCTGAATAATGAATATTGAATAATTGTGGGTCGCTTCGCTCCAATTATAAAACAAATCTACCTTGGGTCGATGCTGTATTCTATATCAACTTCGCTGCGATAATGAATTGACCTACGGTCATTATTAAAATAAAGGAGAAAAGAAAATGAAACAGTTATACATCAGTTCAGATAAAAAGTTTTTGGGCCTGTGTGGCGGTGTTGCAGATTATTTCGGTGTTGACCCCACACTCATCAGAATAGCCGTGGCTTGCCTTGCGCTTTATACCGCTATTTTTCCTGCACTTATTATTTATGTGGTGATGTCCTTTGTCTTCCCTCAACAGCCTGAGGGATACACCACTGTGAACACTGCCAAGAAACTCGTCAAGAGTCAGAGCAACAAGAAAATTTCAGGCGTTTGTGCAGGGCTTGCAGAATATTTCGGTATCGATGCCACTATTGTAAGACTCGTTTTTGCACTGTGTCTGCTTTTCTTCGGTTGCGGTCTGACTGCGTATATCGTCTGTCTTATTCTTATGCCCAGAGAAACACAGCAGAATTTCAGTGAACATAACTATGATAACTAAAGTTTATATATCTTCACTTTCCTCGTACCCTGCCGAAAAATTAAAGCAGGAATATGAAAAAATAAAAGAACAGTTTATTTCCGTCGACGGTGGCAGAGTTTCTGAAAGGGGAGAGAATATCCTTGGCAGAATACTTCTTCATAAGGCTCTCAGGGAAACTTCAGCGGGGGATTACACAGTAGAGTATATCGCCAATGAAAAGCCCGTACTCAGAAGTGAAAAAGGACTTTGCTTCAATATCAGTCACAGCGGTGATTTTGTAGTCCTGGCTTTATCGGATAATGAAGTCGGATGTGATATTCAGGAGATAAGAACCTATAATCCCAGGGTTGCAAAGCGCAACTATAGCGAGAAAGAAACTCAATTAATCGAAGACAGTGAAAATAAAGATGAAAGCTTTATCCGTCTGTGGGCGCTGAAAGAAAGTGTTCTTAAGTTCACGGGCAAGGGCTTATCGGGCGGACTGTCAAATTATGATTTCTCACACTTTGCAGGTGAAGAAAATTTTACGGCTTTCGGCTGTAACTTCTATGTCAGAAAAATCGAAAACACGTATTTTGCTCTGTGCCATAAGGCTGATGAGTTTAAAATAAAAACAACGGACTTAATCCCGAAAGGAGAACATTATGCAAACTATTAAATACCTTAAAAGTAAACTCGGTTACGGTATCGGTGCTATCGGTCTTGATTTGAGCTACGGTATGTTCTACTCGTTCCTTGCTAAATATCTGACAGACGTGCTTGGTCTGAGTGCATCATTCCTGCTTATTCTCACTCCCATTGCGCGTCTCTGGGACGGTATCAACGACCCGATGATGGGTTCTATCGTAGATAATACTCATACAAAAATGGGTAAATACAGACCCTGGATTTTAAGAGGCTCAATCCTCAATGCTATCGTCCTTGTATTCTTATTCTCAAACCCCTTTAAGCTTACAGGCGGCGCTCTTATGGCTTATATCGCTGTGATGTATGTAGGTTGGGGTATGACAAACACACTTGCCGATATTCCTTATTGGTCAATGGTGCCCTCATTTACAAGTGACCCTCAGGAAAGAAACCTCGTTTCAACTCTTGCAAGAACTTTCTCAGGTCTCGGTCAGGGTATCGTTTCAATCATCGCTCCCATCGTTATGACAGCCGTGAGTGTTACAACAGCTATGGGTGAAAACGGTGAAATGACAAAAGTACACGATTCACGAAGCTATTTTATCTGTGCTATTGTTTGTGCCTGTGCACTTATCTTCTTCTCAAGTGTCAGCGTTGCCACAACCAAAGAGACAGTACAGACAAAGTCTGCAGAAAAATTCTCATTCAAGCGTACTTTTGAGATTATCAAGTCAAACGATCAGCTTCTCGTGTTTATGCTCTTTGCTATGATTTCAAATGCAGGCTGGTACCTGACATCAGGTGTTGCAACCTATTACTTTGACGTTGTTGCAGGTGATCCCAATAAGCAGTCAATGTTCTCCACAAGCCAGGCTGTAGGTTCGGTTGTAGGTATGCTTCTTCTTCCCTTCCTTACAAAGATTATGTCAAAGCGCAAGGCTTATCAGACTTCACTTATCCTTTGCACTATCGGTTACACCGGTATGGCTATAGGTGCTTTCACTGAAATGGCTATTGTTATGAATATCTGCTACTGCATCGGTGCTATCGGTATGTCATCAATGTTCATCGCTCAGACTATTTTCCTTGCTGACGTTGTTGACTACGGTGAGGTCAAGATGGGCTTCAGAGCAGAGAGTATCACTTTCTCAATGAAGGGCTTCCTTCAGAAGATGGCATACACACTCCAGACTATCATTCTTTTCGTATCTCTCGGTGTATCAAAATATGACGGTTCACTTCATAATGCTAACCCTGAGAGTGCAAAACTTGCTATTACAATTATGCTCACAGTTATTCCTCCCGTACTCTTCTTTATTTCACTTATTATCTTCACCAAGAAGTTTAAGCTCCACGGTGAATTTATGGACAACATAACAAAGATAGTTACTGAAAACAGAGCTAAGAGAGAAGCTGCAAGTCAGGAATAATTCGGAATTACAATAAAATTTATGCGAGTGGGTCAGTACCTACTCGCATTTTTAGTTAAGTATTAGCAGTAAACGGTAGTTTGTTCCGATTATATCCGTTTTAGTTATGACTGAAAACAGTGCACTGTCAGCCGGGGGAGTTTCTGCAGGCGGCTCCGTCGCCGAATTTATTCGGCGCGAGGACACCCTGTGGGTGTCCTCGGAAAGCACTTCGTGCTTTTACGGAGCCGCAACTGACCTTTTGCAGAAACTGAAGGTGATTACTCTTTGGATGAAACGTAGCATAGCGCTACTAAACTCTGCATTAACTCTGAATTTTCACCTAAATTTCACAATTATATAATATGATGTCTATACACTCATTATACTATTATGACTGTGAAGATTAAACTCACGGAGGTTGAAAATATGTATAAAATTTTGGTTGTAGATGACGACAGAAGAATAAACGAGCTCCTGGAAGATATTTTTACTATGGAGGGCTTTGAAGTGCTTCGTGCCTTTGATGGCGAAGAAGCTATTGAGATACTTGACAACATAGATGATATTGATCTTGTTGTTCTCGATATTATGATGCCAAAGATTGACGGTTGGGATCTGCTTGCATATATTAAAAACCGTTTTGATATCAGAGTGCTTATGCTTACAGCTCTCGGTGAAGAAGATGACGAAGTCAAGGGTATCAGAAGCGGT
>JAZQZO010000017.1:0-5091 GCA_045634065.1 Acutalibacteraceae bacterium | reverse complement strand
CAATTCACTTTACGGCTATAACAATGTGGGCTTTCATCTTGGCAGTGAAATCGTCACTCTTGATTTTGACGGCGAGCTCTCAGAAGAAGATATCTGTAAAGTAGAAAACCTTGTCAACGAAGCAATATGGAAGAACCTGGAAATAAGGGTTTTGCTCCCCTCAGATGAGGAACTCAAAAATATAAAGTACCGCAGTAAAATCGAAATTGAGGGTCAGGTCAGAATAGTTGAAATTCCCGGTGTGGATGTCTGTGCCTGTTGTGCCCCTCACGTAAAAAGCACAGGTGAAATCGGCATTGTCCGAGTGGTCAACTTCGAGAGATACAAGGGCGGTACCCGAGTGAGTATTCTCTGCGGTGAAAGAGCCCTGCTTGACTTAAGGCACAAATTAAAACAAAACCGCCTTGTTTCAAATCTCACTTCCTCAAAGCAAGACGAAACAGCGGCGGCTGTTGAAAGACTCAAAAACGAAAACGAAAAGCTCAAATACGACCTTATCGGTATGACAAGAGACTTCCTTACACTTAAAAGCGAAAGCATAACCGAGAGTGAAAGAATCATCATTTTCGATGAGAAACTTCAAGGCAAGCTTCTCCAGGACTTCGCTCTTTCACTTATGGATAAAGCGGATAAATTTGCCGCTTGTTTCTGCGGTGAAAACGGATCATATCGCTACTGTGTTGTCAGCAGACACGTTAATCTTCACCCCCTTGCAAAAGCTCTCAATGAGGCGTTTTCAGGCAGAGGCGGCGGCAAGCCCGAAATCGTCCAAGGCAGTCTCTCGGCAGAGTCCGAAAAAGACATTGCAGATTTTTTAGAAAAATTTGAAATATGATATAAGGCTGTGACTTTACTTGTCACAGCCTTTTTATTTAATCGCAGTATTTATCAATATATTCCTCGAGGCAGAGATTTTCTTCATAGATTATCCTTGCCACTTTTTCGCCTACATATCTGTAGTGCCAACGTTCGTTTGAAATACCTGTTATTTCCACCTTGTCGGCGGGATAGCGGTTTATGAAGCCGTATTTATGAGCATTTTTGCTCAACCACTCATAGAAACCCAAACCTTTAGTCACACTGTAGTCGGGGTTTATATCAACAGCTATACCCAGCTGATGTTCGCTTGTACCCGGCTGTGCCACCCAGTCGAGTGCTTTTTCTTTAGCAACAAATGCACTGTAGCCTTGATTTATGTATTCCTGACATTTATCGTCTAGTATATTTTGTTGTTCCTCTTCGCTTCTGTAGCCCGACACAACCTTAGGTTTATGACCTGCTGCTCTCATATCGTCAAACATTTGCTGAAGGTCAGGATAGATTCTTTCATCCACCTGATTACCGTTAGATAACGTCAATAAATCAACATCATAATCTTCAGGAATACTGTAATCGTCATTTACCAATATAAGTTCCCAGCCGTAATCGAGACTTGCTTCTTCAGGTTCAGTGAAATCTATATACCCCTCTTTTGTCAACTCACTGAAAGCTGCAACAATCAGAACTGCTACTATAGCCAAAGCAGCAACCAATATTTTTTTCTTCATATAGAACCATCCTTTCTTTCATCTGAAAACATCATAAACGAAAGAGAGGTTAAACACAATATACTTAAGTTTATTGTAAGTTTTTCGTAAGGAAATCTTAAGAAACTTCTTTAAAAAGAAAAAACACTTTAAGTTAAAATTGCAAAATTTATTTCAAAATTCATTGACAAGCTGATTTTTTACGACTAGAATTGAATTAAGGAACAAATGTTTGTTCTATTTTTTTATACTTAAATTCATTTAAAGGAGACATTTAATGAAAACAAAACAGAAAAGTTTCATATTTTACGACAGCGACCTTGAATGTGTCGAGTTCTTGTCAAACAAGCAGATAGGCACCTTATTCAAAGCCATTGCAAAATACAGGCTCGAAGAAGTGTTACCCGACTTCTCTGAAGATGCAGCACTGAATATCCTATTTCATCAGATAACAACCCATATGGCAATGAACGAGGAAAAATATAAAACCATCTGCGAACAAAGATCCCTGGCTGCCCGAAAAAGATGGGATGCAAAAGAAAAAGAAGCGGTGCAAGAAGATGCAAATGCATCCGAATGCATACAAGACGATGCGAAACGATGCTATAATGATAATGTAAATGATATTGATAATGATATTGATATTGATAATGTAAATGATATTGATATTGAAAATGAGAATGATGCATCTGCCCTGACTTCGGGCAGTGGTGCGGAAGCCCCCACTATTACCGTGGATGCATTGTTAGCAAAATACAGAAAAATTATAGACGAAAGAAGAGCATCGCAATAAATCTGAGTAAAGCACTACATCGTAAACAAAAGAAAGTGCTACTAAGATTAATTAAAATAAGATGCATCTAATTTTAATTTGCTCGCCGCAAGGCATTACTTTTTCCTATCGCGGAAAAAGTAATCAAAAACGCGACATTATTTCTTAAGAAAGTGCAACATCAAGGCTCATCATAACCATAAAACCAAAAACAAATCCTATCCCCCTGAGAGGTATTTTGCCTTTATATTTAATTTCGGGTATTAGCTCCTGAGCAACAACAAATAGCATAGTCCCTGCCGCAAAGCTCAGAAAATACGGCAGGAGTACCCCCACAGCCTTAGCCATAACTAATGCCGACATTGCACCTAAAGGCTCCACAATGCCCGATAAAGTGCCTGAAAAAAAGGCTCTGACCTTAGATTTTCCGCCTGCATAAAGTGGCATCGATATAACGGCACCCTCAGGAATATTCTGCACAGCTATGCCAAGCGCAAGTGCAAATGCCGCCGCAAACAGATGCCCACTCCCACTGTCAACAGCCGAGGCGTATACACAACCCACAGCCATACCCTCAGGAATATTATGAATAGTGACTGCCAATATGGTGTTCGTGTTTTTGTACCTTGCCATTTTACTGACCCCGGCTGAAAATAAAAAGTCGGTAATTTTATCTGAGATTATCATAAAAACACAGCCGGCAACTATACCAATACAGCAGGGTACAAAAGCAAATCTTCCAAGGTGGGCGCAGTCCTCGGTAGCAGGAATAATAAGACTCCAGACAGAAGCCGCCGTCATTATGCCGCCTGCCACAGCCGACAGGAAATCTTCTAGATAAAAATTAAATTCCCTTTTCATAAAAAACACGAAAGATGCACCGAGTGCCGTGCCGAAAAAGGGAATCATCACGCCTGTTAAAACGTCAGTATTCAATTGTATCACCTCCGTATTCCGCCCTATAGTCATTATATTGACAAGTAGCAGAAACTGTCACAGGAGGCTGTCAGATTATTTTATACATAAGCCCTGCATCGTTTTTGGTAGCGTGTTCCGTAACGATAAGAACTTCAGCCTTAAGGAGATTTTCTCCCATCTGAATTTCGATTATATCGCCGACTTTCACATCATAGGATGCTCTCGCAATTTTGCCGTTGACGGTCACGTGCTTTGCATCGCAGACCTCTTTAGCAACGGTACGTCTTTTGATAAGTCGGGAAACTTTTAAGTATTTGTCGAGTCTCATAGTTATGCTCCTTAATGCAGAATTATCGTCCTCGCCGGACAGGCGTTACTTTTGCTAACGCCCAAAAGTAACCAAAACGCGTTGTTATTCGGTGGGCAGTGAGTCGTTTCTTTATCTCACTCTATGGCAATTCCGAATTAAAAAGAGTCGCCCTTAGACGACTCTTTATATCAGCATTAATTATTTAATAGCTGTCTTGAGTGCAGCGCCTGCCTTGAATGAGGGAACCTTAGCTGCAGCGATTTCGATTGATTCGCCTGTCTTGGGGTTGTGACCTGTTCTTGCAGCTCTTTCTTTAACTTCGAAAGTACCGAAGCCGATAAGCTGAACTTTGTCGCCTGCCTTGAGAGCGTCTTCGATTGAACCGAGAACTGCTGCAAGAGCCTTTTCTGCGTCTTTCTTTGAGATTTCAGCCTTAGCTGCAACTGCATTGATTAATTCAGTTTTATTCATTTGTTTTTCCTCCAAATAAATTTATTTTTATATTTTCCACGAGATTACTCCCGATTGGATGCTAAAATTTTCTTTGCCTCGTCCCAGAGCTTGTCAAGCTCTTCGATAGGCGTGTTTTTCATATCGATATTTCTTTCGGTGGCGAGCTTTTCCACCACAAGATAGCGCGACATAAATTTGTCGCTTGAACGGCTGAGAGCCTCTTCAGCATCAACATCAATAAATCTTGCAACGTTGACACAGGAGAACAGCACATCACCAAACTCGTCTTCCACAGCGTCGGCATCTTTAGTGCCGATAGCCGCCTTAAGCTCTTTGATTTCGCTTTCAAGTGCATCTAAAGCACCGGTCATATCGTCCCAATCGAAACCAGCCTTCTTAGCCTTTGACTGCAATTTCTGTGCTCTCATAAGTGCCGGCAGTTCTTTTGGTACTTTGAGCATTGAGGAACCCTGGGTCTTCTGACCCTTGGACTTTCGTTTGATATCGTCCCAGTTGCTTAAGACTTCGTCGGTACTATTGACCTTGACCTCGCCGAAAACGTGAGGGTGTCTTTCAACGAGCTTTTTGCACACTCCGTCAGTTACGTCACCAAAATCGAAACAGCCTGTTTCTTTTTCCATCTGGGCGTGAAAGACAACCTGCAAAAGCACATCACCGAGTTCTTCCTGCAAGAGGTCTTTATCTTTTTTGTTGATAGCTTCGATAACCTCATAGGTTTCTTCGATAAAGCTCTTTTTGATACTCTCGTGAGTCTGCTCTGCATCCCAGGGACAACCACCGGGACTGCGAAGAATTTCCATAATCTTCAGCAGATCATCGATACCGTATTTTTCCTTAAATTCAAAATTTTTCATACAAAAAACCTCAATGGATATATTTTAACCTAAGAAGCCAAATTTTGCAAGGACTTTTGCGATTTTTTCTCCTTTTGGAAGCATTAAAACGTCATCTTTAACAATTCCTTTAAATATAAGCATAGAAATTGCATAAGTGATACCGCCTAACCCTACTGCAACAACGCAAACAAGGCGACTTTCAATCATCAGTTTTTCTACGATTACCCAGTTTGTCGCAAAAGCAACTACGCCGCA
>JAZQZO010000016.1:0-1579 GCA_045634065.1 Acutalibacteraceae bacterium | reverse complement strand
CCCTTAGGACCGAGCACCTTACCGAGTCTACCGATTACGCCCATCATGTCGGGAGTAGCGATAACTACGTCGAAATCAAACCAGTTTTCCTTCTGGATCTTTTCAGCATATTCAAGACCGCCTGCGTATTCAGCGCCTGCGTCGAGTGCCTTCTGTACGTTGTCGCCCTTAGCGAATACAAGAACCTTAACGGACTTACCTGTACCGTTGGGGAGAACTACAGCACCTCTAACCTGCTGGTCAGCGTGACGGGAGTCAACACCGAGACGAACGTGAACTTCAACAGTTTCATCAAACTTTGCCTTGGAAGTCTGGCAAACAAGTGCCAAAGCTTCATCTGTATCATAAAGTCTGTTCTTATCGATAAGCTTAACGCTATCGGAATACTTCTTACCCATTTTAGCCATTTTCACTTACCTCCTATTATTCTTCTACAAGAACACCCATAGAGCGTGCAGTACCTGCGATCATGCTCATAGCTGCTTCGATAGAAGCTGCGTTAAGGTCGGGCATCTTTGTTTCTGCGATTTTTCTTACCTGTTCCTTTGTAAGAGTAGCAACCTTTGTCTTGTTGGGCTTAGCGGAACCGGATTCGAGACCTGCTGCCTTCTTAATAAGAACTGCTGCAGGAGGAGTCTTTGTGATAAATGTGAAGGAACGGTCAGCATATACTGTAATAACTACAGGGATGATAAGACCGATGTCGTTCTTTGTTCTTTCGTTGAACTCTTTGGTGAATACAGGGATTGCAACACCGTACTGACCGAGGGCGGGACCTACAGGGGGCTGAGGAGTAGCCTTACCGGCGGGAAGCTGCAATTTAATATAACCCATTATTTTCTTAGCCATGATTAAATATACCTCCATTAGTGGTTAATTCTATTCGGGAAAATTCAAAAATTTTTTTCCCTCCCACTTTACAACACACAAAACGGCTATGTTATGTGTGAGCAAACGCGATTAGCAATTTGCTTTTTTTAAAATTTTTATCAGTGATGAGCCTTGAGCTTAAGCATAGTCGCGTCAAGTTCTACGGGCATATCTCTTCTGCCGCGCTTAACAAGAACTGTAACTATCTTGAGGTCGTCGGATATGGAAAGAACCACACCGCTGTAACCCTCGAACAAACCGCTGATTACGTCAACTTCGTCTCCTTCGTTGAAGGAAAGCTGAACCTTAACCTCCTCGATGTTCATATCAAGAACTTCCTGTTCGGAAAGAGGAGTGGGGCGAGATCCGGGACCAACAAAGCCCGTAACGCCTGTGATGTTTCTGACTGCGTGCCAGCTTTCATCTGTCATAATCATCTTGATGAAAACATAGCTGGGGAAAACCTTGACCTCTTCAACCTTTTCCTTGTCGCCGTCTCTTTCAATAACTGTTTCAACAGGA
Source organism: Acutalibacteraceae bacterium (assembly GCA_045634065.1). Classification (GTDB taxonomy): domain Bacteria; phylum Bacillota; class Clostridia; order Oscillospirales; family Acutalibacteraceae; genus UBA6857. The sequence continues at coordinate 187 of JAZQZO010000016.1, read as the reverse complement.
ACCTTTATGTCGTAAATAAGATTACCAAGTCCTCTGTTTTCAACAATCTTTTCAAGGTTTGCTTTAACCTTGTTTTCATAACCCGAATAAGTGTGCGCAACGTACCATTTCAGGCCTACGTTCATTCCATCAATGTCACTCATGTTTTAAAACACTCCGTTTTTGGAATTATTTTCTTGTTGTTTCT
>JAZQZO010000015.1:0-4126 GCA_045634065.1 Acutalibacteraceae bacterium | reverse complement strand
TAAGCCCGCTTGGCCTCCGACTTTGTTCACGACCGCCACCACCGACAACCATTATTTTCATATCTATTACCTCTTAGTCAGCGTAGATAGGATATTTTTCGCAAAGAGCGAGAACACCCTTTGTAATTTCGTCTTTTGAGTTTTCGAAGTCTGTTATTGCAAGCTTAATCCACTTTGCAACCTGCACCATATCCTCTTCCTTGAAGCCTCTTGATGTTACTGCAGCAGTACCTACACGAAGACCGCTTGTAACGAAGGGACTCTTGGGGTCGTTGGGGATTGTGTTCTTATTAGCTGTGATGTGTACCTCGTCGAGTCTGTGCTCAAGCTCTTTACCTGAAATGTCATACTTGCGAAGGTCAAGAAGCATAAGGTGGTTATCAGTACCCTTTGAAACGATGTCGATATCTTCAGCTATAAGAGCCTTGCAGAAAGCAGCAGCATTTTTGTGAAGCTGAGTCTGATATTCCTTGAACTCATCTGTGAGGGCTTCACCGAAGGCAACAGCCTTAGCGGCAATAACGTGCATAAGAGGACCGCCCTGAGTACCGGGGAAAACAGCTTTGTCAATCTGTTTTGCCAGCTCTTCCTTACAAAGGATAAGACCACCGCGGGGGCCGCGAAGAGTTTTGTGAGTTGTTGATGTTACAACATCAGCATAGGGTACGGGTGAGGGATGTATGCCCGCAGCAACAAGACCTGCAATGTGAGCCATATCAACCATAAGATATGCACCAACTTCGTCTGCGATTTCTCTGCAACGAGCAAAGTCGATAATTCTTGAATAAGCACTTGCACCTACAACAATAAGCTTAGGCTTACATTCGAGGGCGAGTTCTCTCATTTTATCATAGTCAATAGTTTCTGTCACATCATCAACGCCGTACTGCACGATGTTCCAGTACTTACCTGAGATGTTTACAGGTGAGCCGTGTGAAAGGTGTCCACCCTGTGAAAGGTTCATACCCATAACGGTGTCGCCGGTTTCGAGAAGAGCGAAGAAAGCTGCAAGGTTAGCATTGGCACCTGAGTGAGGCTGAACATTAGCGTGCTGGGCACCGAAGAGCTTCTTTGCTCTTTCTCTTGCTATTTCTTCAACTTCGTCAACACAGTGGCAGCCACCGTAATAACGTTTGCCGGGATAGCCTTCAGCATATTTATTTGTCAGTACACTGCCTGCTGCTAAAAGCACAGCTTTTGAAACAATATTTTCTGAAGCGATAAGCTCAATGAAGGTCTGCTGTCTGTCGAATTCTTTATCGCAGGCAGAGAAAACCTCTGAGTCATACTTTTCAAGTTCATTAAAGTAGTTAAGCATCTGTGGAAGTCTCCTTAGTGGGATATTAGTGGTGGAAGAGTCTCATCTTAGTGAATGCCATTACCATATTGTACTTATCAGCACACTCGATAACTGCATCGTCTCTGATTGAACCGCCGGGCTCTGCGATATAGCTTACGCCGCTGCGATATGCTCTTTCAATATTATCTGAGAAGGGGAAGAAAGCGTCTGAACCGAGAGCAATACCTGAGAAAGTCTTGAGGTGAGCTTCCATTTCTTCTTTTGTGAAGGGTTCGGGCTGAGTTGTGAAGTACTTCTGCCAGTTTCCGTCAGCACAAACATCTTCTTCATTCTTGTTAATGTAACCGTCGATTACATTGTCGCGGTCTGCTCTGCCGAGAGTGGGAAGGAAAGGCAGATTAAGCACCTTATCAGCCTGACGAAGAAGCCAGGTGTCAGCCTTTGTGCCTGCAAGTCTTGTGCAGTGAATTCTTGACTGCTGACCTGCACCTACACCGATAGCCTGACCATCGTATGCATAGCATACTGAGTTTGACTGAGTATATTTAAGAGTGATGAGAGCGATGATAAGGTCTCTCTTTGCACTTTCGGGAAGTTCCTTATTCTTTGTTACGATGTCTTCGAGAAGAGCTTCGTTAATTTCAAAGTTGTTTCTGCCCTGCTGGAATGTAATACCGTAAACCTGCTTTGTTTCGATTTCAGCCGGTACGAAGTCGGGATCGATTTTAACAACGTTGTAGTTGCCGTTTCTCTTGAGCTTGAGAATTTCGAGAGCTTCGTCTGTATAACCGGGAGCGATAACACCGTCTGAGATTTCTCTTTTGATAAGCTTAGCTGTTGTAGCGTCGCAAACATCTGAAAGAGCAACCCAGTCACCGAATGAGCACATTCTGTCTGTACCTCTTGCTCTTGCATATGCACAAGCGAGGGGGCTTTCGTCAAGGTCTGCAACGTCATCTACGAAGCAAGCTTTCTTGAGCTTTTCGGGAAGAATTGTGCCAACTGCTGCTGATGTGGGGCTTACGTGCTTGAATGATGCAGCACAGGGAAGACCTGTAGCTTCCTTTACTTCCTTAACAAGCTGCCAAGAGTTGAAAGCATCGAGGAAGTTAATGTAACCGGGTCTGCCTGAGAGGATTTCAATAGGAAGTTCTGAGCCGTCGTGCATATAAATTTTTGAAGGCTTCTGGTTGGGGTTACAGCCATATTTAAGTTCGAATTCTTTCATTATAAAATTCTCCTTATTTATTCTTATTGACTACTCTTGTTTCGCTTACGCCGCTTTCGATATCAATATATCTTACGAAAAGTGAAACCTTGTTGTCTTCGTTGAGGTTATTCCAGATAAGGTCTGTGAGTTCGTCGATAGAAACATCGGGAAGCTCGAGAGTTTTGGGCTCGCCTTCAAATGAGGGCAGGGGATCACCCTCGCAATTATATGTATGGATGAATTTAGCTTTGCCGCAAAGGGGATTTGAGTAAGCGTATGTAAATCTTTCGCAAGATGAGTCGTCACCTTCAGCACTCTTGAGAATTGACATTGCGTAGTTCATACCTTCTTTGTCAAGACGGATGATACCTGAAATTCTGGGAGTGAAGTTGGGAGCATCGTCTTCAAACTCTCTTGTGCGAAGAGCCTGTTCGAAAGTCATCTGCTTATCCATAAGATCGTAGATTGTATCGGTCTGGTCACCGTTTGTTACGATGGTCTTGTTACCGAGCACACGTACGGGATAGTAGATAATAAGATGGGGGTCTGTCATTTTGCTTTCGTCAAAAGCCTTGGTGCGCATATCGTCGCCTTCGAGTACGAAAACACGGTTGCGGCTGTTAACGCTTCTGCCCATAATGAAATAAGCAGTTACAGCTTTTTTGCCGTCAGCACTTTTACCGATCATAATACCTCTGCCCTGGTAGGCGAGAGAGTTAAGTTCGTCTTTTATAGTTGAAACTTTCATTATTATTCTCCTATATAAACTATATTATTTTTTACTGTCAATTTATCTTCACAGAAAAGTTTTACTGCTTCGGGGAGAATGTTCCACTCAGCTTCTTCCATAATTCTCTGCTGCAGAGTTTCGGGTGTATCGTCACTCTTTACCTCAACAGCTTTCTGTAAAATTATGGGACCTGCATCGCACTCGGGTGTTACGAAGTGAACAGTTGCACCTGAAACCTTTACACCTTTTGCGAGAGCCGCCTCGTGTACGTGGAGACCGTAGTAGCCTTTGCCGCAGAATGAGGGGATAAGTGCAGGATGAATATTGATAATAGCATTCGGATAAGCCTCATAAACCTGCTCGTCGATAATGGTGAGAAAACCTGCAAGCACAACAAGGTCTATATTATTAGCTTTGAGAGTGTCTGTGAGTGCCTTTGAGTACGCGGCAATGTCCGCATAGTCTTTTTTGCAAAGCACCACCGAGTCAATGTTGTTCTGACTTGCACGTTCAAGAGCGTAAACCCCGGGCTTTGATGCTATAACAAGAGTGATTTTGCTTTCACCGAACATTCCTGTTTTTTCTGCATCTATAAGAGCCTGAAGATTTGTTCCGCCACCTGAAACGAGAACTGCTATTTTTTTAGCCATCAGAGAATCACCTTCTCGTCGCCTTCGATAATTTCACCGATAACATAAGCATCGATACCGTTGTCTTTAAGAATAGCGATAGCGTCTTCTACTTCGCAAGCGGGAACTACTATGCTCATACCAACGCCCATATTGTAGGTGTTAAACATATCGCGCTCGGGAATGTTACCCCATTCAGCGATAACTTTGAAGATGGGAAGAATCTTAACAGCCTCTTTGTCAATCTTAGCGCAAAG
>JAZQZO010000014.1:0-4972 GCA_045634065.1 Acutalibacteraceae bacterium | reverse complement strand
AACAGTCACAGCCTTAATGTGCAGTCTGCTTTCAAGAAGCATAGTGATAACGGGTGAAGTGATATAATAAGGCAGGTTAGCACAGACAACCACATCCATACCCTGAAATTTTTCTTCAATAAGAGCCTTAAGGTCGGTTTTCATTACATCGGCGTTGACGATTTCGATGTTGTCGAAGTCGGATAGTGTCTCATCGAGAATTGGGAGAAGTCTTGTGTCAAGCTCAACGCACACTACCTTTTTAGCAATCTTTGCAAGCTCGGCAGTGAGTACACCTATACCGGCACCGATTTCGATAACACCTGTGTTTTCATCTGCAAGGGAATATTCAGCCATTCTGGGACACACCGACGGGTTAATCAGGAAGTTCTGACCCAAAGCCTTCGAAAAATTGAAACCGTGTTTTTCAAGCACACTTCTTATTACTGAAATATCAGATAAATTCTGCATATATAAATCTCCTTAAAAAAGATAATTTTTCTATGATTATATCTTGAAATATATTCCATTGTGATGTAAAATGGAAAGGTAATTTATATATATTATAAACGAGGTGAACAAATATGTCAATTCTTGTTACAGGTGGTGCAGGTTATATCGGCTCACATACTTGCATCGAACTTATGAATGCAGGCTATGATATCGTTGTTGTGGATAATTTTTACAACAGCAAGAAAGAAGCTCTCAAGAGAATCGCAGAGCTCAGCGGTAAGGAATTTGCTTTCTATGAATGCGACATCCGCGATAAGGAAGGTATGGACCACATCTTCAAGAAAGAAAAAATCGATGCTGTAATTCACTTTGCAGGTCTTAAGGCTGTCGGCGAAAGCTGTCAGAAGCCCATCGAATACTATGACAACAACGTTAACGGTACTCTCGCACTTTGCGAAGTTATGAAGAATAACGGCTGTAAGAAAATCGTATTCTCATCTTCAGCAACAGTTTACGGTATGAACAACGTTTCTCCCCTTAAGGAGACAATGCCCACAGGCGGTACAACAAACCCCTACGGCACAACAAAGTTTATGATTGAGATTATTCTCGCTGACCTCTTCAACTCAGATAAAGAATGGTCAGTTTCACTTCTTCGTTACTTCAATCCCATCGGCGCTCATAAGAGCGGCAGAATCGGTGAAGACCCCAACGGTGTACCCAACAACCTTATGCCATATATCACACAGGTTGCTATCGGCAAGAGACCTTTCCTGAGCGTTTACGGCAACGATTACGACACACACGACGGCACAGGCGTACGCGACTATATTCACGTTGTTGACCTTGCTCTTGGCCACGTAAAGGCTCTTAACAGAGTTCTTTCAAGAAGCGGTCTTGATGTTTACAACCTTGGTACAGGTACAGGCTACAGCGTTCTTGACGTTGTTAAAGCATTTGAAAAGGCAAGCGGTGTAACTGTAGAATACAAGATTGTTGATCGTCGTCCCGGCGATATTGCAACTTGCTATTCAGACCCTGCTAAGGCTTATGAAGAGCTTGGCTGGAAAGCTGAAAGAGGTATCGAGGAAATGTGCGAAGATTCCTGGAGATGGCAGAGCACAAACCCCGCAGGCTATCCCGACTAATAAAATCATCGCGTTTTTGATTCTTTTTCCGCGACAGCAAAAAGAATGCCCAGCGGCGAGCGAAAAAAGATAAACCGAGTTGATTATTTCAGCTCGGTTTTTTGTTTTGGTACGCGATAAAGTAATCGCGGCTCTTTAGATTTTTCCCGCAGCGCCTCCACACCCGAACTGCGTTCGGGTCGGCGATAACGTCGCCGTAAATCGCAAAGCGATTTAATGGAGCCGCCTCTCACCTCTTGCACAAACTTTGTCGCGTACCGACAAAAAAAGACAGCCTGAATATCAGACTGTCTTTAATTTTTTATTTCGCTCGCCGCGGGGCGTTACTTTTTGCTAGCGCTCAAAAAGTAACCAAAAAGGCGCTGTTATTTCTTACGCTTTTTTCTTGCCTGCCATCTTGATGAGAAGAAGTGCAAGGAAGAGAATTACAAACATAAGAGGAAGTACAATGTAAAGCTTCTGTACGAAACCTGCAATTACAAAACCTACGAATGACAGCGCTGCAACGAAAATTGCATAGGGAAGCTGTGTGTTAACGTGATTGATGTGATTACTCTGTGCACCTGCTGATGCCATAATGGTTGTGTCTGAAATGGGTGAACAATGGTCGCCGCAAACTGCACCTGCAAGACAAGCTGACATACCGATGTAAAGAAGCTCGTCTGTGGGATCAAAGATAGCTGCAACGATGGGAATAAGAATACCGAATGTACCCCAGGATGTGCCTGTTGCAAATGAAAGAATACAAGCTACAAGGAAAATGATTGCCGGTAAGAAGCTCTGAAGACCCTCTGCTGCACTTTCCATAAGATCGTGTACATATGTGCTTGCACCAAGAAGACCTGTCATATTCTTAAGAGCTGTTGCAAATGTGAGAATAAGGATTGCAGGTACCATTGAAATAAAGCCCTTGGGTACACATTCCATAGCCTCTTTAAAGCCGATAACGCGTCTGATAACAAGATATACAACGATAAGTACTGTTGCAACAAATGCACCTAAGGGAAGACCTACTGTAGCGTCTGTGTTAGCAAATGCATCCTGAACTGTTACGCCGCCGTCAAACATTCCGCCGACATAGAGAAGACCCCATACGCAAGCGATGATGAGTACAATGATAGGAAGTGCAAGGTCGATAAGCTTACCCTTAGCGTTGGGAGCATCTTCAACAGCTTCAACTCTATCGCCTGTGGTGAAGAGGTCACCCTTTTCTGCGTTAGCTTCGTGGAGCTTCATTGAGCCGAAGTCAACCTTCATAGCGATGCTCATAACAACAAAGCCAATAGTAAGAAGTGAGTAGAAGTTATAGGGAATAGCCTTAACGAAAAGCTCATAACCATTGAGACCGGTACCGCTTGCAAAGTCTGAAACTGCAGCAGCCCAGGATGAAATGGGAGCTATCATACAGATGGGAGCAGCTGTTGCGTCAATGATGTACGCGAGCTTAGCTCTTGAAACGTTCTTAGCGTCTGTAACAGGACGCATAACTGAACCGACTGTAAGACAGTTGAAATAGTCATCAATGAAGATAAGACAGCCAAGCAAGAATGTTGCGAACATTACGCCTGTCTTTGACTTAACGTGTTTCTTTGCCCACTGACCGAAAGCATATGAACCACCGCATTTATTAACGAGAGCTACAACAATACCGAGAAGCACAAGGAAAATGAAGATACCTGCTGTATCTGATACTGCAGCGATAAAGCCCTGATTTACAAGGTTGTCAATTGCACCGATAACGTTGAATGATGTCGAAAGAAGCGCACCGAAAATAATACCGATAAGAAGTGATGAATAAACTTCCTTGGTGATAAGTGCAAGACCGATAGCGATGATTGGCGGAATAAGTGCCCAGAAAGTGTTTTCGTACTTGTTAGTTGCTTCCTGAGTTTCTTCTTCAAGCTCGCCGGTTGTGAGAGCATCGTCTTCAAGGGCGATATCCTCTTCGATTGAGGGCATCATACCGTCGGCTAAAGGACCTTCGCCCTCTGCTGCCGGAGCAGTAAGATCGTCATCTGAAATTTCTTCTGAAGCAGGAGCATCAGTAACAGCCATAAGTACATCGAGTGTAGCTGTGTCTTCAGCTTCTGTTGCAAATGCTATACCTGATACAGGTACTGCAAGAGCAAAAACAACCATAATTGCAAGAATTATTTTTGCTATGCTTTTTTTGTTCTTTTGCATTTTGATTTCCTCCGTTTTTAAAAGATATATTAATTATACATTATTTTCCTGAAAAATCAATGCTTTAAAACAATAAAATAATACTAAAACATTTGTATAAAAAGTCAAACTTTAACCCTTATAACCATAAGAAAGTCAAAAGGAAGACCCTGCGGTCTTCCTTTCATCATATATTTTCTCTTTTTAAAAGCATCAAATATGCTCTCACTCATTCGTGTTTCTGAAGTGAATACATTCTATCACCTTTTATCCTTTAATGCAATATCCAAACTAACCAAATAAAAAGTCTTATTTTTGTTACTATTTCCCTTTTTAAGTGATAAAGCACTAATAGGGAGACTCTTAATCTATGCAACTTATATAAAAATCACCTGTCGAGCCCATAAAGCAAGAATTTTGTCTTTACTTTAAGGTACAAAAAAACTTAAATAAATCAGAAATAAAATTTATAAATAACTGGAAAATTGAAAAAAACTGTGATATAATAATTGTTATGAAATTATGACCTGCCAAAAAACGGCAGTCACACTATAAAAAATAAGAGGTGCGAAAATATGAGTTTCAAAGAATTAATCATCAATGCAGGCAGTTCCTCACTTAAGTATCAGGTATTTGATATGCCCGAAGCAAAGGTTATCGCTAAGGGTATTTTCGAGCAGATCGGCACAGCTTGCACATTCACTCACAAGGTTGACAAAGACAGCGAAGAAGTTAAGCTCTTCGATAAGAAGCCCGTTAAGGCTATGGACCATAACGATGCTATCTCCATCCTTCTCGACACTCTCACCGATAAAGAAATCGGTATCCTTGAATCAATGGCTGACATCAACGCTGTTGGTCACCGTGTTCTTCACGGCGGTGAAGAGTTCAGCGGCAGCGTACTCGTAACTGAAGATGTTAAAGCTGCAGTTAGAAGATGTATCCCTCTTGGCCCTCTTCATAACCCCGCTAACCTTACAGGTATCGAGGTTTGTGAAAAGATTATGGCAGGTATTCCTCAGGTTGCAGTGTTTGACACAGCTTTCCACGCTACTATCCCCGACTTCGCATATATGTATGCTCTCCCCTACAAATATTACCTCAAGCACGGCATCAGAAAGTACGGTTTCCACGGTACCAGCCACAGATATGTTTCAGGCCGTACTGCTGACTTCCTTATGAAGAAGTACCCCGGCAAGTACAATGCAGACGAGCTTAAGATTATCACC
>JAZQZO010000013.1:0-1874 GCA_045634065.1 Acutalibacteraceae bacterium | reverse complement strand
AGTGTTACCGACAAAATCCGCAATGGCATTGAAAATCTTTATGATGAACTTCTTGAAATGATTTATCCTGCGCTTATGCACGCAACAGGTTATGCTACAATGCCTAACTATTGGGCTTGCGTAACAGAAGAAGATTTTGATGAAGCAATGCTTCTTATGTTTGGCGAAGAAGGCTCAGAAGCTCGCACACACTATGCAGGTTTCATCAAAAAAATTACAGATTACAGAGAAAAAATCACAAAGAATCTTCCCTCTTTCTATAAAACAATAAGTGAAACCTATAACATTCACATCGGTACACTTGCAAAATACGGATATCTCAATATGTCTCTTTTGGAAGACTACGATATTCCCAGTGATGCACTCGCTTCACTTAAGCACGCTACATTCGGTGCTACAACTTCAAAAATCGGTGAAACTCTTACTGACAGCTACATAGAAAAAAGAGTCAAAGAGGGTAAGGGCAAGTATATCTCACCCGATAAGCAGGTTGACGTTTCAACAGCTGCTTTCCCTGACACTACTTGGGTAGTTAAAAACTGTCACCACGGCTTTGCAAACATCGTTTATGAGCTCGCAGTAGAATTCGGCAAAGGTACAAAAGTTACAGTTGATAATTGCAGCAGCAAATTCTCTCAGTTTATGGTGTATGATGAACACAAGGGTACCTGGACAAAAATGACCGAAGACAACTCTGCAGACTTTGACTTTATTTCAGCAGTAGAAAAAGAGCCCACCACCGAAACAAGACTTGCCGCAGGCATCCGTTTCCTGACAATGCTTTTCAATTTCCTGGTTATGCTTTTCAAAGGTGAAATCACTCTTGACGGTTTCGGCGCACTTTTAGGCAAATAAATTTGATAACACTTCAAGGCACTACTTTTCGGTGGTGCCTTTCAGATTAGTAGGCAGTGAAGGGTAGCTGCGGCTCCGCAGCCGAATTAAATTCGGCTCGCTGGCGCCCCGCACGAGCGCCAGCAGAAATCGCCGACGGCGATTTCGCGGAGCCGCCTCCACTCCCCTTTTCATCCCTCTTCAAACAAGGTTTATTCCCTTTTTCTATTGACAAAGGCACACAATTATTGGTAAAATAAAAAGGTATAGATTCGAAAGGAGATACAATATGAATAAAGGTAAGTTTTATATTACAACAGCTATTGCATATACCTCAAGAAAGCCTCATATCGGTAACAGCTACGAGATAGTTCTCACTGATGCTATCCCAAGATACAAGAGACTCCAGGGCTATGATGTTTTCTTCCTTACAGGTACTGACGAACACGGTCAGAAAATCGAAGAGTACGCTAAAAATGCAGGCGTAACTCCCAAGGAGTATGTTGACAAGGTTGCCGCTGAAATTCAGGGCATCTGCGACACACTCAACACAACCTATGATAAATTTATTCGTACCACTGACGACTATCACGAGAAGGTAGTTCAGAAGATCTTCAAAAAGCTCTACGAACAGGACGATATCTATAAGAGCGAATATGAAGGCCTTTACTGCACACCGTGTGAGAGTTTCTGGACTGAAGCTCAGCTTGTTGACGGCAAGTGCCCCGACTGCGGCAGAGAAGTAAAAAAAGCCAAGGAAGAAGCTTATTTCCTTCGCCTTTCAAAATATCAAGATAGATTAATGAATTTCTTCGAAGAAAATCCCAATTTCATTCAGCCTGAATCTCGCCGTAACGAAATGATCAACAACTTTTTAAAGCCAGGTCTTTCTGACCTTTGCGTTTCCCGTTCAACCTTTAAATGGGGTATCCCAGTAAGCTTTGATGACAAACACGTTGTTTATGTTTGGATTGATGCGCTTTCTAACTATATCACAGGTGTAGGCTACGATACCGAAAACAGTTCAGAGCAGTTTAAAA
>JAZQZO010000012.1:0-4933 GCA_045634065.1 Acutalibacteraceae bacterium | reverse complement strand
TTTGAAAAAGTTTGACAAAACTTTCCTTATTCTTTATTTTTGGTCTTCTTCATTCTCGCCACGCAAACAATCATCACAATCGGAAACACCGCTGCAAAGAGAAGCCCATTGCCAAGGTCATCTCCGAAAAGTGTGGTCATTCTGCCAACGAGAGCAGGGCCTGTTGCACAGCCGGTATCACCGAAAAGAGCAAGAAGAGCAAACATCGCCGTACCGCCGGTAGGTATCTTCTCTGCTGCCAGTGAGAAAGTGCCCGGCCACATAACGCCAACAGAAAAACCACAGACCGCACAGGCAAGCAGTGACACCATAGGTACAGGTGAAAGACCTGCAACGAGATAACTTGAAACGCATAGCATAGCACTTGCTGTCATAACTTTGCTAAGAGGAAGTTTGTCCGAGAATTTGGAATAAAACACTCTCGCACTACCCATAAGAACAGCAAAAAGGCACGGACCTAACAGGTCGCCAAAAGTTTTGCTGACACCGAGTCCCGACTCTGCAAAAGCCGATGCCCATTGACTCATAGCAAGCTCACTTGCACCCGAACAGAGCATAACTACGGCAAGAATATAAAACAACTTCGTCTTAAACAGGTTCTTTATGCCCATACCCTTATTTTCACTGAGTACTTTTGGAATGGGTACCAAACAGAAATATGCACCGTTGAAAAGGGGGACACAAGCCCACAGCAGAGAGAGAAGTCGCCAGTTGCTGATGCCGGCAAGGTTAAAGAAAAGAGTCGAGAAAAGTACCACGCACATCTGACCCCAACAATAAAAGGAGTGAAGCAGACTCATAGCTCCTGCTTTGCTGTCACTCGGACAAGCCTCAACCAAAGGACTGATAATAACTTCAATAAGTCCGCTGCCTATGGCGTAAATTATGATGGATAAGATTATACCTGTGTAAGGGTTCATAATAAACGGGAAAATGCTCAGACCTGCAAGGCCGAGGGTTGCAAAAAAGTGAGCTGCAATAACGCTTATACGATATCCTATTTTATCTATGAAGTAGGCTGAAAGGAAGTCAACACAAAGCTGAACACCGAAGTTAATCACGATAAGAAGAGAGATTTTATCGTAGCTGAGATTGAAACTGTTTTGAAATGTGAGAAACAGCAAGGGGATAAAGTTGTTGATTATAGCTTGGACAAAATACCCGGCATATGACGCGTAGAAAGTATGTTTATAGTTGTTTTTGATTGACATATATATACCTCTTGAATTTAGTGAGGACATAATACCACAGTTTCTTCTGTAAATCAACATTGCAAATTTACGAATACTATTGAATTTCTTCGTAGGAAAGTGATATAATTAATCATACAATACAGAAACGAAAGGAGAAAATATTATGTTATCTGTACTTAAAAAAATTCTTGCCTTTTCAGTGTCGGTTATTCTTGCTGTCAGCGGTTTTGTCGGTATGACAAATAATATCAGTGATGACTATGCTGAAGGTAAATACAAAAATGTTATTCTTATGATCGGTGACGGTATGAGCTTTAACAATCTTGAAGCAACAAAGGCACTCAAAACTAATGGGTATCTTGCTATGGAAACAATGCCCGTAAAAGCTTCAAGTGATATTGATTCATATATTATCCCTGCCACAGACTCTGCTGCAGGTGGTACTGCTCTTTCAACTGGTATGCGCGTATGGATTAATTCAGTTGCAGTTTTTCCGTTTCTTCCCTATGCACCCGATGATATCAGTGTGCCCATCACGCTTTGCGAGCTTGCAAAGACCCGCGGTATGGCAGCAGGTGTTGTAACAACAGACGAGACAAGCGGTGCTACACCGTCAGCTTTCTCTGCACACACTATCGCAAGAGGTAATGAAGAAGATATCTCAAATGACCAACTTGTGTCAGGCGTTGATCTCATTTGGGGCGGCGCAAGTGAAAGCATCAACGAAGAAAACACTGCAGCAAACGGTTATACTTATATCGACAGCGAAACTGATTTGAATACTCTCGCAGCAGGCAGCAAGTCATTTGCACAGTTCAGCTTCGACGATATGAAATATTGCACAAATAATTATGATACACCTACTATTGAAGAAATGACAACTAAGGCTATAGAAATCCTTTCGGCTGATGAAGACGGTTTCTTCCTTATGGTTGAAGGTGCTTGTATTGATAAGCACGCCCACAATAACGATATGGATAATATGATTCTTTCTGCCGCTGAGTTTGACAAGGCTGTTGCTGCTGCTCTCGAGTTTGCAAAGAAAGACGGCGAGACTCTTGTTGTTGTAACAGCTGACCACGGAACCGGAGGTATGATGAAAAACAAGAACGGCGAGTTTATTTTCACAAGTGGCACTCACGACATCACCGATGTACCTGTTTATGTATCGGCGGAAGATGCAGGCTTCATCTCCGGTAAAGAGGTGAAGAATCGTCAGATTCCCGTGCAGATTGCAAGAGTGCTCGGTTTTGATAAGAGTCAGTTCCCTGCAGAAAAATAAAATATTAATAATAGAATTGAGACCTGTCCTTTAATGGGCAGGTCTTTTATGTAAAAATAAACCCGAAGAAGGATTTTCTATTGTAACTTTTATACCATTTTGAGGTTGGTTTTTTGTTCAAATGTGAAAAAAGCACAGTTTAAAGCGATGAATATTGATTTTTTTGTAGATTTTTTCTTAGTGTTGTGCTATTATAACTTAGTATAGATTATTATGAGTTTTTATACTATGTAATTTTCATTTTACAATCTTTACGGTAAAACCGTTTAAAGGAGGACTAAAGTTAATGCTTAAGAAAATCAGCACAATTCCGTTCAAAGATACACCCGAACAGGCAGCTAAACTTGATGCTATAATTGCTGAATGTACAGGCGATGTAAGTATGCTTATGCACGTAATGCAGGAAGCTCAGGCTATCTACGGCTATCTTCCCTTTGAAGTGCAGGAGAAAATAGCTGACGGAATGAATGTACCCCTTGAAAAAGTTTACGGCGTAGCAACATTCTATGCTCAGTTCGCTCTTTCACCCAAGGGTAAATATGATATCTCAGTTTGTCTTGGTACCGCTTGCTATGTTAAGGGTGCTCAGGAGCTTCTTGATGAGCTTTCAGCTCAGCTTGGCATCGGCGCAGAAGAGTGCACACCCGACGGTAAATATTCACTGACAGCTTGCCGCTGTATCGGTGCTTGCGGTCTTGCTCCTGTACTTACTGTAAACGAAGATGTTTACGGCAAAATCACAGCAGCAGATATCGAAGGTATTCTTGCTAAGTATCAGGACTGATGAGAGAACTTTCGCTCAATGTTCTTGATGTAGCTCAGAACAGCGTTTCGGCAAATGCAAGTCTCGTTGAAATTGAGCTTATCGAAAATACACATAAGAATGAATTGTTAATAGGCATCTATGACAACGGCAAGGGAATGACTCCCGAGCAGGTAGAAAATGTCCGTGACCCGTTTTTCACTACCCGTACCACAAGAAAGGTGGGTATGGGAATACCGCTTTTCAAATTCGCCGCAGAAATGACAGGCGGAAAATTTGAAATAGAAAGCGAAGTGGGTATCGGCACAAAGGTCAGGGCGTATTTTAAAACTGACCATCTTGATTTCACTCCAATAGGGGATATGACTTCAACGATTATTTCCCTTGTGACGATGAATCTTCATATGGATTTTCTCTACAGAAGAAAAGTCGATGATAAAGAATTTGCCGTTGACACAAGACAGCTTAAAGAAATCCTGGGTGATGTTCCTCTTAATGAGCCGAGCATAGCTTTATGGATTACTCAGTACATAAACGAAAACACTAAACAACTCTTGGAGGTGTAATATAATATGAAAACTCTTGAAGAACTTATGGCGTTAAGAGATGCTGCCAAAGCTAATATGACAACGCGTGATGATTCCTCTGAGGTAATCAGAATCGTTGTAGGTATGGCTACCTGCGGTATTGCAGCAGGCGCAAGACCTATTATGGCAAAGTTTGTTGATGAAACTGCAAAGCGCGGTCTTACAAACGTTACAGTCGCTCAGACTGGCTGTATCGGTATGTGCCGTTTTGAACCTATTGCAGAGGTTCTCGTACCCGGTAAAGAAAAGGTAACCTATGTTCAGCTCACTGAAGAGAAGGTTGCAAGAATAGTTGCTGATCACATTGTCAATGGCACTCGCGTTGCAGAATATACAATCGGCGCAGTAACAGAATAAGGAGGAAGTAAATATGTATCGTTCCCACGTGCTTGTTTGTGGCGGTACCGGTTGTACCTCCTCAAACTCACAGAAAATCATCGAAGCTATGGAAGCTGAAATCAAGGCAAAAGGTCTTGATAAAGAAGTGCAGGTTATCCGTACAGGTTGTTTCGGTCTTTGCGCTCTCGGTCCTATTATGATTGTTTATCCCGAAGGCTGCTTCTATTCAGAAGTAAAGGTTGAAGATGTTCCCGAAATCGTTGAAGAGCACCTTCTCAAAGGCCGTATGGTTAAGCGTCTTCTTTACAGAGAAACTGTAACTCCGACAGAAATAAAAGGTCTTCACGACACAGCATTCTACAGAAAGCAAAAGCGCGTTGCTCTTGCTAACTGCGGTGTTATCAACCCTGAAGACATCAACGAATATATTGCATATGACGGCTATCAGGCTCTTGCTAAGTGTCTTACAGAACTCACACCTGAGCAGGTAGTTCAGATAGTAAAAGATTCAGGTCTTCGCGGTCGTGGTGGCGGTGGTTTCCCCACAGGTCTCAAGTGGAGCTTCACTGCAGCTAATCAGGCTGATCAGAAGTATGTTGTATGTAACGCTGACGAAGGTGACCCCGGTGCATTTATGGACCGTTCAGTTCTTGAGGGTGACCCCCATTGTCTTATCGAAGCTATGACCATCTGCGGTTATGCTACAGGTGCTACAGAAGGTTACGTTTACGTTCGTGCTGAGTATCCCATCGCTGTTGCTCGTAAGTCG
>JAZQZO010000011.1:0-1826 GCA_045634065.1 Acutalibacteraceae bacterium | reverse complement strand
CATCTGGAGTTTCGTTATTTTTATCTGGCAGATAAGCATCTGAAATAGAATCAGAGGAAGCAAATAACTGCGTCCAATAATAAATTCCATTGCTGTATACTACGCCAACACCTATGTATTCTACGTTTTTGCTAAGAATATTTGCGCGATGACCTGATGAATTCATCCACGCATTCATAACGATTTCAGGAGTTCTTTGACCATAGGCTATATTTTCCGCAGCAGAAAAATATGATATATCAAATTCTTTTAATACTGTGAAACAGCTTGTTCCGTTGGGTCGTGTATGTGAAAAGTTCTTGCGAAGTTCTGACGAACGGACATTAGCTGCTTCACTAAGCAATGGTGAGTATTTTACAGGCTGTAAACCATAAGATGAACGCTCACGATTTACTAAATGGAATTGTCAAGAAAAGTGCAGTCAGAAAATACCCAAAATCTAAGACAGGTATGTATCAGGCAACGTGATGAGAGAGTTGTCTTGAATTTCTTAATGCCACAGGTGGAAGACCGCCTTCATTAAAGCTATTGATCCTTTGTGTATTGTAGTAACCGAAGATATATCTGAAGATGATAGTCTTGACCTCTTCGCGTTTCATCTTGTATGTCGGAATCTGATACAGCTTTTCTTTTTTCAGTGTAGCAAAGAAACTCTCCATACGAGCGTTGTCATAGCAGTGAGCAGTACCACTGAGACTTTGAATAAGACCAGCTGTTACCAGTTCCCTGCGGAAAGCATAGCTTGTATATTGGCAGCCTCTGTCGCTGTGAAGGATTGCTCCTTCGAGCCTCCCGTACTTCCCACGGAGTTGCTTAATGGTATCTATACAAAGCTCTTTCTTCATATTATCACGCATTTCAAGAGCAACGATTTCGCCGTTGAAACAGTCGAGAATTGGAGAAACATAGAGCTTGCCATCAGCACACTGAACTTCAGTAATATCAGTCAGGAGCTTTTTTAGCGGTGCAGCTGCAGTGAAATTTCGTTTTATCAGGTTTTCTTTATCCTGAGTAGCTGTGTCAGCCTTTGTAATCCCGTTAGGTCTGAGGTGTCTGTGAATAAGTCCAGCTTCACTCATAGTACGATAAACTGTTCTGAGGCTGACATGAGTGCCACGCTGTGCAAGAGCTATCTGCATCCTTCTGACACCATAATTTTTGTTGTCGGGATGCTCTGATAATATACCTTGTATTTTGACCAGAAGAAGTTGTCTTGCACCAGGCTTACCCTGATTTCTGAGCCAGCGATAGTAACCTGATTCACTGATTTTCAGAACTTGGCATATTGCTTTCGCTCCGTACTTGTGGCGAAATTCATTGACGAACAGATGACGTTCGCTTGTTTTTACTTCTTCCGGTCTTTTGCGAAAAAACCGAGTGCATCCTTTAAAATCTCATTCGCTTTACGCAGTTCGGCAATCTCACGTTCGAGCTCCATAATTCGCTTATTTGCTTCGTCATCAGACATATGATAATTATTTGCCTTGGCAGCGGCGTTACGTTTTGAACGCCAGTCTGACAGCGTGTAATACTGGATTCCTAATTGCTGAGCAGCCTTTTTCAGTCCAATTTCATCAGAGAGCTTTAATGCTTCTTCTTTGAATTCTTTACTGTACTTCATTTTTTCTTTCCCTTTCTGGTTTCATTATTTATATTCTACCAGATTTTTGGGTGTTTGTCGACTGCTCTTTTAGTATAACACATCATTATAGCAGATTGGCAACATGATTACAAGTAAAATACCAAAAATTTCCCATACCGATGACTCAAAGTTCATCGGTATGGGGTTTTGTTTTGTTGAGGATATATTCCCTCACAGCATCTTT
>JAZQZO010000010.1:0-3914 GCA_045634065.1 Acutalibacteraceae bacterium | reverse complement strand
CTGCTTGATTTCATATATGCCGAGGTTTGCAGCATATGCCCTCAGCAGTGCCACATCGATAAGGCCCTGCACACTCTTGGGCGGTTCACCGAAACGGTCAATAAACTCGTCCATAACGTCCATAGCGTCCTCGCCTGTCTGAATTTCAGCGATACGCTTATACATAAAGATTCTGTTTTTGACAGAGTCGATATAGTCCTCGGGAATATGAGCATCAACGCTGACATCTATGACACACTCGCGTTTTTCTTTAACTTCTTCGCCTGTCTTTTCTTCTTCAATAGCTTCGCCTAAAAGCTGAAGATACATATCATAACCGACAGCTTCCATATGGCCGTGTTGCTGTGAGCCGAGAATGTTGCCTGCGCCTCTGATTTCAAGGTCACGCTGTGCAATTCTGAAGCCGGCACCGAATTCAGTGAATTCTCTCACAGCCGCAAGGCGTCGCTGCGCAATCTCGGGCAGAGCTTTTTTATCGTTATATGTGAAGTAGGCGAAAGCTCGTCTCTGACTTCTGCCCACTCGGCCTCTTATCTGATGAAGCTGTGCAAGACCCAATCGGTCTGCATCTTCGATAATGAGGGTGTTTGCGTTGGGTACGTCGACACCTGTTTCAATAATCGTGGTGCAGACGAGAATGTCAATCTCGTTTTCGAGAAGCTGTCTCCAGACCTCGCTAAGCTCTTCTTCACTCATCTTGCCGTGGCCTATGCCTATTCTCGCATCGGGGATAAACTCTTTTATCTTTTTGGCTGTGGCTTCAATGGTGTCAACTCTGTTGTGAAGATAATAAACCTGACCGCCTCGGCGAAGCTCTCTTTCCATAGCTTCACTGAGCACCGCCATATCGTGACCGAGAACATAGGTCTGAACAGGGTGTCTGCCCACAGGAGGAATCTCAAGAAGTGACATATCTCTGATTCCTGCCATAGCCATATTTAGAGTACGCGGAATAGGTGTAGCCGAAAGGGTCAGCACATCAACAAGAGGGAATTTCTCTTTGAGTTTTTCTTTCTGTGCCACACCGAAACGCTGCTCTTCGTCAACAATGAGAAGTCCCAGGTCTTTGAACTCAACACTCTTGGCTATAAGAGAGTGAGTACCAACAATGATATCTATACTGCCGCGTTTCAGGCGCTTTTTTATGTTGGTACGCTGAGTCTGTGTGCGGAAACGTGATATCATTTCAATTTCAACAGGGAAGCCGTCGAAGCGTTTCTTGATAGTCTGATAATGCTGAAAAGCTAAAATTGTCGTCGGTACCAACACAGCGCACTGTTTACCGTCGGCTATGCATTTAAAAGCAGCTCTGAGAGCCACCTCGGTTTTGCCGAAGCCAACATCACCGCAAAGAAGCCTGTCCATTGGTGAGGGTCTTTCCATATCACGTTTGATTTCGTTGACGGCTTCAATTTGGTCGTCGGTTTCTTCAAACTCAAATCGGCGCTCAAAGTCATTCTGCATATCCATATCAGGTGAAAACGAGTAGCCCTGTGAGTTAATTCTTGCGCTGTAGATTTTAGTCAGCTCAGCGGCCATATCTTTAACGGCAGCCTTGACTCGTTTCTGAGTCTTTTTCCATTCGTCGGTGCCAAGTTTGTTTAGCTTGATAGCTTTGTCGGTATCTTTGGGTGAGATATATTTTGAAATAAGGTCAAGCTGTGTGACAGGCAGATAGAGAACATCACTGCCACGGTAATTGAGCTTGATGAAATCTTTGATTGTACCGCCCATTTTCATAGTTTTGATGCCGTCAAAAACACCGATACCGTAAACGGCGTGAACTATATAGTCACCCTTGGATATTTCTTCAAGTGAGGTTATACCTTTACCTTTTTTATACTTGGCTTTCTGCGGTTTGGACTGTGTGGTTCCACCTCTGCCGTAGGTGAAAAGGGTAAACTGAAGATTGTTATACTCAAAACCCGAGGTAAGGCAACCTGCTAAAACCGACACGCTTCCCTTGGGGAATTCACCGGGGATAACAGGGAAATAGTGTGCTTTGAGGCCCTCGGTCTCCAGGTCATAGGCAAGCTCTTTTGCACTCTTTTCCGTGCCTGCAAACACCACGGCAGTGTACCCACGCTTAATTGCAGGCTGAAGGTCTTCTAAAAGATAAGAGAGTGTGCCGTCCCAGCGTGAATTCTGACCTGCAGTGACACTGACAAGCTCTTTCACGGGCACATCGAATGAGCCCCTCGTCAGGTTATCGACAAAAACCGTACCGTGCTTTTCATATTTCGTCATAAGTTCTGACCAGGTAAGAGCATAGGTTTCCATACCCTTAGTGAGAATGCCCTCTTCGAACATAGTGCGTATATCTTCCGTGAGAAGCTGATATGATGAATTGTATTTCTGTTTTACGTTTGAACTCTCACATACAAAAAGCTGTGCGTCCTCGGCGTAGTCAAAAACTGTATGAAGCTCGCTGTAGGCAAGAGAAAGATATCTGTCCGTTGCCGAAAGGTGTACAAAATGAGAAAGTTTGTCTATGTCCTCACCTATTGACGCCTTAACTTTAACTGAGCCCTTGCCTTTGACAGTGGTGACGAACTCCTCAAGTTTTGCTTTCATTGCCTCAGGAGAGTCAAAAAGAATCTCGCAGGCAGGTGTGATGCTCACCGAGTCAAGAGCCTGAGTTCGTCTTTGGTTTTCTGTGTCGAAAAGAGAGATTGAATCGACAGTGTCTCCCCAGAATTCTATTCGAACGGGCTGAGAATATGAGGGTGGGAATATATCTAAAATTCCGCCTCGCACAGAAAACTGCCCGATACCGTCAACGCTGTCGCTTCTGACATAGCCTGCGCACAAAAGAGTCCGCATAATCTTATTTTGCGGATAATCCTCTCCGCTTACGATATGAAGAGTACGCGCTGAAAGCTCGCAAGTAGGCAAAGTCAACTGCACCGCCGCCTGGACAGAGCAGAGAATATATTTGTAATCCCCTGTCAATATCTTTGAAAGCACACCGATTCGTTTCTGCTCAAACTCTCTCGACTGACTTTCTGCGGGTCTGAAATTATAGTCTCTTGCAGGGTAGACATAAGCTCCGCCGGACATAACATTTAGGTCATCGCACATTTTTGCCGCACTTCCCTCATCAGGGCAGATGATAAGACACTTCTTTTCAGTGTCTTCGCACAAAGAAGAGATATAGTGAGCCTTATGCACCGGAGTCAGACCGATAACACCCATAGGTACTCTGCCGACACCTATGGCGTTTTTTATGCTTTCATATTCGATGTTGCCTTTTAATATATTGCTGAAGCCCGACAAGTCACCACTCTCCTTTTTTTAAATAATTGTAAGAGATATTATATTACAAAAACTTATCGAAATAAATAGCTTTATGAAAAAAAGCAAAAAAATTAAGAAGCTACCTTGCGGTAACTTCTCAATTTCAAAAATAATAATCTAACAATTAGTCTTCGATAATACCCTTAATTGTTGCGTAGAGCTTTTCAAAGAAAGCAACGATTGCACCCCAGTTGTCCATAATCCACTGTGTAACTTTTTCCATTAATATATCCTCCTTTAAAATTTAACTTCAGGATTTCTCCTTTGTTCAATGACATTATATAATTAAATTCAAACAGTGTCAATAGTTAATTCAAAAAAAATTCATTTTTAATCTTTTTATGCCATATTAAAAATAAAAAGCCACCTATTTGGGTGGCTTTTTACTTAAAAATAAATAGTTAAGCGAATTAATTATTCTTCGTCAGCTTTGATGAGAGCTGCCTTGATAGCTTCGTAAATCTTCTCAATAAGATCATAAATGTCATCCCAGTATTTTCTAAGGAATTCTACCATTATCGTTTTCCTCCTATTATAAATTGCTTGAGGTTTCCCTTTAGCTTGATTTCATTATATAACTACTTTTATTTTTTGTCAATATTTATTTCACAAAAAAT
>JAZQZO010000009.1:0-3228 GCA_045634065.1 Acutalibacteraceae bacterium | reverse complement strand
TACTCTCATTAAGGGCAGAGATTATACTGTTAAATATGATACAGGCAGAAAGCTCCCCGGTATTTATAACGTGACAGTAACTCTTCAGGGTGAATACGAAGGTACAAAGACACTCAGCTTCAAGATTCTTCCTGCTAAAGCTGAGTCAATCAAGGCTAAAGCATCCAAGGTTAATGCAGTTAAGCTCACCTGGAATGAAGTACCCGGTGCAACAGGCTACAGAATTTACATATTCAAGTCAGCTAACAGCACAGAGAAGATTAAGCTCAGCCCTGCAACAACAAACTCATATACTCTTACAAAGGACTTTGCTGGCAAGGCTCTTGTAATGGGTGCAACTTATAAGATTTCTGTAACACCTTATACAAAGGCTTCAAACGGTACTTATTTATTCTGCGGTACAGCTACAGAATTTACATTCAAGTTTGCTCCTGCAGCACCTACTCTTAAAGCATCAGCAGCTACAAAGGGTAAGGCAACTCTTGAATGGACAAATGTAGCCGGTGAAACAGGCTACCAGGTTTACTACTCAACAGACGGAAAGACCTATAAGAAGTATTCTAACTACAAAGGCTGGCCCGATGCTCAGACTATTTCAGGTCTCAAGAGCGGTACCAAGTACTCATTCAAAGTAAGAGCTTACACAGCTATTAAAGCTAACAATAAAACAACTTACGTTTACAGTGCATTCAGTGCTGTTAAATCAGTAACTGTTAAATAACTATGATAAATTAAGACCATCGCTAAAAGCGGTGGTCTTTTTTTGATTTTATTCTGAAAACTGCGCTGTCGCCAAGCAGAAAAAGTCCTGCAGTTGCCAGCATAGAGATAGAGTACACTGCCGAAACTCCGAGACTGCTTTTCTCAGGTAATGAGCCTACAGAAAAGACCTGATAGCTGACAGGAAAAACTTTTAGTAAAGCCTCGCAGTAAACAACTGACAGTGCAGCACATACTATTCGGGAAGTGAGGAAATATTTATAATTCAGCCGCAGCTTAATAATATAGGGTATAACCTGACAATGACCGCAAAGTCCTCCGAAGCCAATAATGCCTGAGATAATTGGCAATGACAACGAACCTGCAGAAATGCGCACTCCGTTTGTGACTTCTGAAACGGTATAAAAGAAGAGCTTGATTGAATCACTTAAAGGCAATATTTCAACCAGTCTGTTTATGCCCGAAAATAAAATCACCCAGGCACATATACTCAGCATTGCGGTACTGCCGGAAGATACGGCTTTTACAAGGCTGACTGAAAAAGACTGTGTATCGACGTGAGCTTTTCTCTGTAGACGGTAATCATCTTCTTCACCAAAAAACCTCGACAGAATACCCACTGTCATATTTGCAAGTAACAACGAAGCGTAGATAACAGTTCCGGCTTCTTTTGAGCCGAGCATATATAACCCAACGGAACTTATTGTAAAAGCAGGTCCGCAACAGTAACAGAAAAGAACCAATCTGTGACCTTGGTTCTGAGTTATTTCACCTCTTTCATAAAGCTCACTTGTCATTTTGCAACCAAGAGGCAGTCCTCCGATGAGGGACATAATAATAACTCCAAGAGCTTTTCCGTCGAGAGAAAATAATTTATATGATATTTTTTCAAGAAATCCCGGCATCTGATTGAATATGCCCAGTTCAATTATCAGTGTGGATAAAACCATAAACGGATAAAGGGAGGGTATCAGTGTGCCGAGTGATAAATCTACACCGTCGGATATGCCTTGTGATGCTGTTTCGGGATATCTAAGCAGCATAAAGCCTATGAAGAAAATCCCGAAGGTAACTAAAATGTAATAAAAAACAACGGAAGGGATTTTTTTTATTGGTATTGCAGTTTTCATATTTTCACCCATTAGATTGATATTCATTTTTTCTAAGTATTATACTCTCTTTTGCGGCATAAAATATGACGAAAGGTGTGATAAGTTTGCAAAGAGTCTTAAAAAACAAACTTGCAGAGTTTTCCAAGGAAGAGTTTTCCGATTATCTTATGCCTCATATAATATTTAACTCCTGTAAGGAAGCTATGATAGAAGGGTGCAAGGGTATAATTGAATATAAACCTAATGTCGTAAGAGTTAATTGCGGGAAATACATACTCCGATTCAAAGGCGATAATCTTTCTGTCAAAGCCCCTACAACTGATGAAATAACAGTTATGGGAGAAATTGTTTCATTTGAGTTTTGTTCGTGCTGAAAGCAGGTGAGTATATGGTTGTTAAATTGCTGAAATATCTTATAGGATACATTGAAATCAGAGTGAAAGGCGGCTTTTGCGAGAGGTTTATCAATCTTTGTGCTATGAGAAGAATTGAACTGTGGGATGTTTCTCTTTATGAAGATACGGTGAAAGCAAAAATAAGCATAAAGAATTTCAAAAAGCTCAGAGGTGTCGCAAGAAAAACCGGTGTTAAAATATCAATAGCCTGCAAAAGGGGACTGCCATTTTATCTCAGAGACAACAAAGACAGAGTAGGCCTTCTTATAGGTGCAGGAATATTCATATTTTTTATGACGGTGATGAACAGTTTCGTCTGGTGCATATATGCCGATGACAGCGAGAAATTCAGTAGTGTGCAGATTTTGCAAGCGGCACATAATGCGGGACTACATTACGGAATCAGAGTTAAAAACTTCGATGAAGAAAAGGCTGCAAGGGAAATTTACAAAGCTTTTGACGGAGAACTGTCCTGGGTTAAGGTGAATATAAAGGGCAGTCTTGCTGTGATTGATTTCAGAGAAAAAACCAAAAGAATTGAGATTGAAGAAAAGGGTCAGCCATCAAATATTGTGGCAGATTTTGATGGAGTTATAATATCCGACGAAACTTACCAGGGCAGTAAAAACAAGTCTCGCGGTGATGCCGTTGTCAAGGGCGATGTGCTTATTAGCGGCGTTGTTGAAGGTGTTGATATGAAGCCTTTATATTATCAGTCCAAGGGAAAGTTCACTGCACTGCACACTGTGACCCTGGAGTCAGAACTCAGCAGGAGTGACACCGTTTATAGATACACCTCAGTTAGTGAGGACTACGCCATATGTTTTTTTGGTTTGAATATACCTTTGACTATAACTCAGTACTCTGCCGAAAACTCTCACAGATACACCTATGAAAGTTTTTTTCAGATTGAAGGTTACAGATTGCCTTTTGGTATAAAGAAAACGGTTACGGTAAATTATATTAAAGAAGAACTTAGTGATACGCAACAAAAGCTGTTA
>JAZQZO010000008.1:0-9525 GCA_045634065.1 Acutalibacteraceae bacterium | reverse complement strand
AAATATTTATTTAAAGGAGCGTACGTATTATGGATATGTTATTATCAATCGTACAAAAAATCAATCTTTATCTCTCAGACTACATTCTCATCGTTCTTCTCGTCGGCACCGGCTTATTCTTCACCGTGAAGACACGTTTCGTTCAGGTGCGTTGCTTTGGCGAAGGTATGAAGAATGTATTCGGCGGTATGTTCTCAAAGGATAAGAATCAGAGCGGTATCAGCTCATTCCAGGCTCTTGCAACTGCTATTGCAGCTCAGGTTGGTACCGGTAACATTGTTGGTGCTTGCGGTGCTATTCTCGTTGGTGGCCCCGGTGCTATCTTCTGGATGTGGATTATCGCATTCTTCGGTATGGCTACAATCTACGCCGAGGCAGTTCTTGCTCAGGAAACAAGAGAAGTTCAGGCTGACGGAACTGTTGTAGGTGGTCCCATCTTCTACATCAAGAAAGCATTCCCCGGCAAGTTCGGTAAAGCTATTGCTTTATTCTTCTCATTCGCTACATTCCTTGCTCTCGGCTTTATGGGTGCAATGGTACAGTCAAACTCAATCAGCTCATCTTGCTACACAGCTTTCGGTATCCCCAACTGGGTTGTAGGTATTATCGTTGCTGCTGCATCAGCTCTTATCTTCCTCGGTGGTGTTAAGAGAATTGCTTCAGTTACAGAAAAGCTTGTACCCATTATGGCTATCCTCTATCTCATCGGTGGTGTTATCATCCTCGCAATGAGAGCTAAGTACCTCCCCGAAACATTTGCAATGATCTTCAAATATGCTTTCAGACCTGATGCTCTTATCGGTGGCGGTATCGGTTATGCTCTTAAGACAGCTATCAGCCAGGGCGTAAAAAGAGGTCTTTTCTCAAACGAAGCAGGTATGGGTTCAACTCCCCACGCACACGCTCTTGCTGATGTTAAGAAACCTCACGACCAGGGTGTAAGCGCTATGATCGGTGTGTTCATCGATACATTTGTAGTTCTTACAATGACAGGTCTTGTTGTTATCTCAACTCTCTATGCAGGCAACGGCATCCTCGCTTCAGGCACAGCTCCCGATGGCGTAAGCAAGGCTAATATGGCCCAGCTTGCATTCTCAAGCATTATGGGCAACGGCTTCGGTAATTCATTCGTAGCTATCTGTCTTCTCTTCTTCGCATTCTCAACCATCATCAGCTGGAACTACTTCGGTCACGTAAACTTCGTTGCTCTCTTCGGCAAAAAGTTCACTCCTGTTTATATGATCATCGCTGTTGTGTTCGTATTCCTCGGTTCAATCCTTTCAAACGATCTTGTATGGGAACTTACAGATATGTTCAATCAGCTTATGGTTATCCCCAACGTGCCTGCACTTATCGCACTCTCAGGTATCGTTGCAGCTTCAGCTAAGGCTAAGAAATCAAAATAAGAATTCATCTCTCTCACTCATATATAATAGAAAAAACCGTCTGAATTTTCAGGCGGTTTTTTCTACGCGTCAATATTTGAAAAGAGTATCGAAAAAATTTCTTCTCATTCGCGGTTGCTGATTAGTGTTTCTGTGACAAGAAAAATCACCGCAGACTATAATTGTATCTTCGCCGATAACTTCGATATCCTTCCAACAGATTTTTATATCCTCATCCCTGCCAAAAAGTCCGAAGCATTTGCTTCTGCCCCATATTATCACCGACACAAGACACCCATTGCAGGTGTCTATTTCTACGTCGCTGACACAGCCGAGTCTGCAACCGGTCTTCGAGCATATGACCTCCTTATTTCTCAGGTCCGTAATACAGCAGTTCATTCCATCACCTCTGTAATTTATATGGCAGAAACTGAAATGATTATGAATCAGTAATAGTGGGTGACTTCGAGATTTTATCCGTTTATTCTCGAGTAGAGAAAACAGCTCACTGCCCGCCGGGTAAGACTGTGGCAGGCGGCTCCGTTGCCGAATGAATTCGGCACGAGGACGCGAAGCGTCCTCGGAAATCGCAAGCGATTTCACGGAGCCGCACCCACCCTTCACCGCAAACTAAAAGTCATCGTCAGCTAAGCAAACTCACCCGAATAGCTACCCAAAACATCAAAGAGCGACTTCGCTGGCGGAGAACCAAAGCAGATAAAACAGAATAGAGTGTCGAAAAGGAACACTATGTAAAACAGTAGAAAGCATTGAACAAGTCCGTTAAAAAACGGACTTGTTCAACATCAGACTGTATTAATTTTTTATGTTACCCTCGCCGGGCAGGCATTCTTTTTTCTATCGCGCAAAAAGAATCAAAAACGCGATATTATTTCTTTTTTATAAGTGGCACAAACTTTGCCCTACCAAGAGCAACCATAATAGTCGGAATGAGAATAAGCTGAATAATTATACCCGGCACTGCCTTGGCAAAAGCACCTGCAATAAACGCTGAAAATGTAAATGCACTTCCGCTGATACCCAGAAGAATAACCTGAGCAATACCCCACACTACTCTGCCGGCAAGCATTGATATAATCATACTTTTATAAAGAGCCTTTGTGCATTTGTACTTGGACTTATAGAAAAGATAGCCTGCCACAAGGCCGTAGGTTGAAAGCTCAAAAGCCATAGCCACAGCATTCGGATAAAGAGCAGGCATATGAAAAATCATCGAACGCATCAACGGCAAAATGAGTCCGAGAGCCATTCCGTGCTTCCAGGAGCAAATATAACAGCAAAGGAAAACAGGTATATGCATAGGCAGAAGCATATTGCCTATCTCTTTTATCTGCCCTGTTAAAAAGGGTAAAACCAAGCCTATTGCAAGGAACATTGCTGTGAGCACTGAATTTTTGAGTTTCGGATTTATCATAGTTTTTCTCCTGACTTTTTCTTTCGACTATTCTATCATTTTTTATAATACAGGTCAACAAAAAAAGACAGCAAAGTTCAAAAACCTTGCCATCTTAAATTTTACTGTTCTGAAGCCTTGAGCTTTTCAACGGTTTCAAAGGGTACTACTACATCTTCGCGCAATCCTTCACTGTTGATATAGCAGAAAACGTAACCGTCTTCGCAGAAAGTTGAGGCACTGTTATATATTTTTTCACCGAGCTTATTGGTGTCGTCAGGCACATCAATATCTGAAACAGAGCTGTCTAAAATAGCCTCGTAACTGTAACCGCTATAGATTCTGTAAAGAATCTTTTCGATGGTAATATAGTCCTTACCGATAAGACTATCCTTTGCGACATAGACACCTGTTTCCATATCAAAGGTGTTGCACTCAATAGTCTTAAAGGGAAGTTTTATTTCTGCTGTTTCACCGTCGGTGTTGTACATTGCCACGGACTCAGCTATTTCGTTTATAAGGCAAAGATTCTTCTCGTCTGAGAAGCTCACCTGAGCCGAATAGTGGGTTTCAAGAGGCAGGCTGTCGATTTTTCCGCCCTTTCTCTTGAATCTTTTATATTCAGACTGTATCTGCTGTGATTGTTGCTGATAGAAAGTAATAACACTGCTGTAGAAATTATTAGCCTGAATCTCACCCTGACTTTCACCGAAGAAGTAGGGGTACTTGATAATATACTTTCTGAAAACAGTGCCGTCTTTAGCCTTACCTTCAATAACGCTCTGTCGCATTTCGTAACGGCTCACATCATTGTTTTCATTTTTTATCATAATGCCCAGGCTATCGAAAACAGGAGCCAGTGACATCGAGTGGATTTTCCACAAGTTGCCATTCTCGCCTGCAGTCATACTTGCAATGACATAAACCTCTTTATCACCGAATTTCGTTGTCACGTAATATCTGCCATCCTGAATTCTTTTGCTGTCGGTTATTGTGACCTTTCCACCAATTTTATCCTGAGACTCTTCACTGTGGGTGAAATAATAGTGAGTATCGTAGTAATAGGCCTTTTCGCTGTTGAGAGTGTGGTTTTCTTCAAGACCGAAGTGGCTTAGTATACTGTCGATATCGGCACGAGGTATTTTATAATAGCAATAGTTGCCGTCTTCAGCTTTAAATCTGTCGGCAGGGTCCGAGACGTGAGTTATGGCAGTTGCCGAATAACCGAAAGAAGAGTAAAGACCATTTTTACTGTAGGGTCTGATATAATCAAAGAGTTCATCGCCCGACATTTTTTCAGTGTCAAAGCCAACGCCCACCAAAGGCCAGAGCTTTGTCAGGTGTCTTTCAAGTTCTTCTTTATCTTCCTGAGGCAGAATCAACACCGCAACAGCCTTGACCTCCTCAGCCTTGAAAACATCTGTCACACTGCCCACAATGGCAGTTGCCACAGTTATAAGCGCCATAAGACAAGAGAGAATAACAACTGCGTTTTTAGCCTTCTTTTCGCTTTTTGCCTGCTTGTGTGATACAGCAGGAGTCTTGCGACTTACGGGCTTTGCAGACTTTGCAGGTGCTTTTTTAACTGCATTTGCCTGAGGCTTAACAGCAACCTTTTCCGGTACTGCCTTAGGTGCAGTTTCGGTTTCTTCAACCTGCTCTGCAGTTTCTTCGGGAATATTCACCTTAAATGTGTCTGCCTTAGCTATTTCCTCATTCTGTTCCTGCACGGACTGCTCATTTTCAATTTCATTAAGAAATTTTTCGTCCATCATTTTAAATCAATCCTTTTTAGATTAAATCGAGGAGTTCTGTAATATTTTCAATTTCTGCAACGGTATCAAGACCGAGACCCTTGCCCTTGAAGTCGCCGTAGTTCATTCTCACTGCTAACATATCAGCACCCAGCGCACCCTGAATATCATTAACGGGGTGGTCGCCAACAAAGAGAGCCTTGCTGTTTTCGATGCCTGCACGTCTGACAGCTTCATCAAAAATTCTTCTGTCGGGCTTATAGATACCGATATCACCTGAAACCACAACAACATCAAACATATCTCTGATGCCTGCTGTGTCAAGCTTGATATTCTGAAGCGAGGATACACCGTTGGTGATACAGCCTAAGATATAACCTCTCTTTTTGATTTCCTTGAGTACGTCAACAGCACCGTCGAGCATAACGATATGCTTACCGAAGTCATAGTTAAAGGAGTCATAAAGCTCCTGCATAGGAGGATGGTCATCCCAACCCCAGAGTTCGATAATTTCAGGGAAGTAAACTTCTCTGTCTTTATATCCACCGTCTACATACTCTTCCATTTCATCGAGCTTTCTGAGTCTTTCCTCTTCATCAATGTTCGGGAAGTACTTATCTAAAAAGCTTTCGCAATAAAGTCTGTAAGCACCTTTTCTGCTCTGAAGAGTATCGTCAAAATCAAAGAATATACCTTTTACATCTAACTTAGCCATTTTGCTTTACCTCTTTATACACCTTTCTTGCATTTTCTATATCATTTCCGATTGCTTCTCTGAGAGACTCAACATTCGGGAACTTTTTTTCTTCTCTTAAAAATTTTATGAGCTTCACCTGAACCTTTTCGCCGTAAAGGTCACCTGAAAAATCTAATATACAGGTTTCACTTCTCTCATCGTCACCGTCAACAGTTGGTCTTATACCCACGTTGGTGACACTGAGATAGCTTTCGCTATCTACAACAGTCTCCGACACATATACGCCGTATTTCGGCACAATGAAGTCTTCGGGGAAACTCTGATTTATTGTGGGGAAACCCCAGGTTCTGCCAAGGCCGTCACCTTTGTTAACAGGTAAGTTGTAGGAGAAATATTCGCCCAGCATCTCGTTAGCTTTTTCGATTTCACCATCGGTAATAAATTTTCTGATAGCCGTTGAGCTGACAATCTCATCACCTAAAAACACAGGCTCGATTGAGTAGAACTCAATATCTCTTTCCCCGAGAGCTTTTCTCATAGTCTCACTGTTGCCTTTGCCGCCTTTGCCGTAGTGATAGTCAAAACCGCAGGATACCACCTTTGCACCGAGAGTATCAATAAGAATTTTCTCTATAAACTCATCAGGCTCGTAGTTCATACCCTCACGAAAATCAAACTCTGCAATGGTGAACCCCATTTCAGTGAGGATTTCTCTTTTTCTATCCTCAAGCGTGAGAACCGGCGGAATATTGCCTGAAAGAAGTTTCCTCGGGTGAATATCAAACAGCAACACCACAGGAACAAGACCTTTTTCTTTTGCTTTGTCGAGAGCATTATTCAGCACCGACTTGTGACCGATGTGAATACCGTCGAAATAACCAAGAGCAACTGCAGTGCCTTGATTTTTTATTGTTCTTATTTTTTTGTCAAGGCAAGACATTCTGCACCCTCCTTATTTCACATAGACTCGTCTGACGCTAAGTTCAGTTTTATTCTCATCAATTTCGCCAACACCAAGATACTCGCCATCCGGGTCATAGACATTATAAAGTCCCGGCTCTTTCTTTCCTGCGAAACGACCGCAGTCGAGTCCGCCACCGTTGGAAAACCGCTTAGCCTGAGGTGCCGTCACCTTGATTTTATCATACATAACAAGGGAGTCAACACTTTCGAGAGCTTTCTCAATATTTCCCTCTTCCTTGAGCTTTTCGAGTTCTTCAAAAGTGTAGCATTTCTCGATGCTTATACCGTTTGCCTTAGTACGTCTGAGACTTGTCATAGTCGCACCGCAGCCAAGCTCCTCACCGATATCGGCTATGAGGGTGCGGATATAAGTACCGCTTGAACATTCACATTCTATTTCGTACTCTGCCGTATCTTCATAGTATGAGACGAGCTTGAGAGAATAGATAGTCACCTTTCGGCTTTCTCTTTCAATCTCTATGCCTTGACGGGCAAGGTCATAAAGTCGCACACCGTCTTTTTTTATGGCAGAATACATAGGGGGAATCTGCTGAATTTCGCCTGTGAATTTACCGAGGATATTTTCCACATCTTCTTTGGTGGCAGTAACTGAAAACTCCCCTGTCACCTTGCCGGTAATATCAAGGGTATCTGTAGTTTTGCCTAAGATAAACTTAGCTTTATAAGCCTTGTCGTGACTTGGGATAAGCTCGATAAATCTTGTGGCGTGACCTATGGCTATGGGCAGTACGCCTGTTGCCATAGGGTCGAGAGTGCCTGTGTGACCGGCTTTTTTTATGCCGAAGATTCTTCTGATTTTAGCTGACGCCACAAAGGATGTTATTCCCTCAGGCTTGTCCACATATACAAAACCGTTCATAGTACTCTCCTTTTCATAATCTTCTTTGCCGAAATCAAACATATCGACTTAGTGTTTCTGCAATACAGATGGTTTTTTCTTTGTCTTTTAGACTTGTTTGAGCTCAAGGCGCGGAGCCTCATACTTTGTCCTGAGCGACAAAGTATGCAAAACGCTCTTTTTCGTTGACGGCAGTTTCTGCTTCTTGGATAGTCTTAGTCCGCCTCCAACTGCAAACTTTCCGAAGCGCCTTGGTTTGTAAATTTATCAGAAATACATCTATGGCGCACTCCGCTGCTTTTTAAGAAGCTTCTACCCGCCTGCGTTTGCAGTTTCCGCAGCGGATTAGTTTTTACAGAGGGTTAGTTTCTTGCCTCCCTCAGAGAGAGATGGCAAACCGAAAGGTCTGACAGAGAGGTTATCCTAACTTTATATAACCTCTTCAATTATATACTTCTTAATCTTTTCCTCAGCCTCTTTAATAGTACCCTTAATCTCACAGCCTGCCGCCCTCATATGACCGCCACCGCCAAAATGCGCACAAATAGCCGCTGCATCATATTTTTCACCGGTACGAACAGAAATACCGCTCTTACCGTCGCTTTCTTCTTTAACGGTAATGCCGATTTCTACACCCTCAATCTGCCTTGTCATAGGCTTGATAGCATCAAGGGCAGCCTTATCAACACCGCACTCTGCAAGCATTGCTTTGCTGACACTAATCATCGCAACCTTACCGTCACCGAACACCTGCAAGGAGTCAAGGCACATCTTCTGAAGCATAAAATCGCCCATTGTCTTGGTCTCGAACATTCTGACATTGATTCGGCTGTGGTCTGCGCCGGCTTCTATAAGCTCAGCAGCGATTCGGTGAGTACGCGGAGTCACATTTGAATATTTGAAGCAGCCTGTGTCAGTGCTGCAGCCTGTATAAATGCAGTCAGCGATTTCTTTACTTATGGGGGTACCCATAGCCTTGATGAGCAGATAAACTATCTCACAGCAGGATGCACTGTCACTTTCGCAGTAGGTCTTTTCGGCAAAGAGCCTTGAAGTTTCGTGGTGGTCAATAGCGAGATTCACCCTGTCACCGTATTTCTCGGCGAAGTCCTCGCCTAAAAGCTTTCTTTCGGCAACGTCCACACTTACCACAAAATCCTCAGTGAAATCATCTTCACTGATGCCCTCATATAAATATGCGAACTTCTGCGGTATAGGGTCGGCGTTTATGAGCCTTGCTCTTTTGCCCATATCTTTAAGGGCGCGAAGAAGAGCAAAGCCACTGCCGAGAGTATCGCCGTCGGGGTTTCTGTGAGTGAGAATGAGAATATTGTCACTCTCTTTCAGAAGCTCCACAGCTTCGTTAAAATCAATCTTCATCCCCGTCACCTCTGTGCTGAGATTCCTCCAGGACTTTAAACATATTAAAGCCCTGTTCGATAGAATCGTCTGCAACAAATTTAAGTTCGGGAGTCTTTCTTAAGTGGAGTCTGCCACCGACTTCGCGTCTGATGTATCCTGTCGCAGCGGTGAGACCCTTCACAGCTTCCTTAGCTGAGTCGATACCCTTGATATCACTTACATATACCTTAGCATATGAAGCGTCAGAGCTGACTTCAACACGGACAACTGTAAGCATTTTGCCCATCACTCGTGGGTCTTTGAGTTCCCTGAGAATGGCTGTAATTTCTCTTTTTATATCTTCCGATACACGGTTAATTCTGAAACCTGCCATAGGATTTTCCTTTCCCTATAGTTTAGATTAGTCACGGTATTCTTCGATCATAAAGCACTCGAAGATATCGCCTTCCTTGATGTCGTTGAACTTCTCAAGACCGATACCGCATTCGAAGCCTGTCTGAACTTCCTTAACGTCGTCTTTGAAACGGCGAAGTGATGAAATTGAGTCTTCAGTGATAACGATACCGTCACGGACGACACGGATAAGAGCATTTCTTGTAACCTTACCCTCAAGAACATATGAACCTGCAATCTTACCTGCTGATGAAAGGTTCATAACTGTACGAACTTCGATACGGCCGAGAGCAACTTCTCTCTGCTTGGGTGCAAGCATACCCTTCATAGCTGCTTCGATTTCTTCGATGCAGTCATAGATAACTCTGTACATTCTCATTTCAACGCCGTCACGCTCTGCAAGAGTTGTTGCGTTTGTGTCGGGACGAACATTGAAACCGACGATGATAGCGTTTGATACGCCTGCAAGCTGAACGTCGCTTTCGTTGATGGCACCAACACCGCCGTGGATAACACGTACACGAACTTCTTCGTTAGTGAGCTTTTCAAGGTTCTGCTTAAGAGCTTCAACTGAGCCCTGTACATCAGCCTTATCAATGATTGAGAGTTCTTTCATATTGCCATCCTGAAGTGATGAGAAGAGGTTATCAAGTGTAACCTGCTGCTGTGCACCCCATTCAGCCTGCTTAGCCTCGTGG
>JAZQZO010000007.1:0-3296 GCA_045634065.1 Acutalibacteraceae bacterium | reverse complement strand
TATTATTCCTGCCACAAATCAGCTTGTTGTTCACGATTTTGAATACCGTTTCAAGGCTGCCGGTGTTAAGGCTATTCTTTGCACAGCAGACGGCGCAGTTGCAGATCACGTTGATAAGGCTGCAGAAACTTACGGCGAACTTGAACACAAGATTATCGTTGGCGCAGACAGAGAGGGTTGGCACAATTTCGATACAGAATACAAGCTCTTCAGAAGCATATATGAACGCACTGAAGACACAGCTTGCGGTAACGATACAATGCTTATGTTCTTCACTTCAGGTACAACAGGCTATCCTAAGATTGCCGCACACTCATATAAGTACGCTCTAGGTCATTTCATCACTGCAAAATACTGGCACACTGTTCAGCCTAGCGACCTTCACCTTACAATTTCAGATACAGGTTGGGGTAAGGCGATGTGGGGTAAATTCTACGGTCAGTGGATGTGTGAGGGTGCAGTATTCACATATGATTTTGACAGATTCGATGCTGCTGAGATTCTTCCTATGTTTGCTAAGTATCATATCACTACATTCTGTGCACCACCCACAATGTATAGAATGCTTATTAAGGAAGACCTTTCCAAGTACGACCTTTCATCTATCAGATACGCAACAACTGCAGGTGAAGCACTCAATCCTGAGGTGTTCTATCAGTTTGAGAAGTCAACAGGCATTGTAATTATGGAAGGCTTCGGACAGACTGAAACAACACTTACCATCGGTAACCTTGCAGGCACTACTCCTAAGCCAGGTGCTATGGGTAAACCTGTACCCTGCTATGACATCGCTATTGTCGACCCTGACGGCAACGAATGTGCAGTCGGTGAAACAGGTGAAATCATTGTTCGTACACACGAGAAGATTCCCTGCGGTCTCTTCAAAGGTTATTATAATGATGAAGAAAAGACAAGTGAAGTGTGGTACGACGGAATGTATCACACAGGTGACACTGCTTGGTGCGACGAAGACGGTTACTATTGGTATGTCAGCCGTATAGATGACGTTATCAAGTCATCAGGCTACCGTATCGGACCTTTTGAAATTGAAAATGTTATTATGGAGCTTCCATATGTTCTTGAATGCGGTGTATCTGCTGCTCCTGACGAAATGAGAGGTCAGGTTGTTAAGGCTAGTATCGTTCTTACAAAGGGTACTGAACCCACAGAAGAACTCAAGAAGGAAATTCAGAACTACGTTAAGAAAAACACAGCTCCTTATAAATACCCGAGAATTGTTGTCTTCCGTGATGAACTTCCCAAGACAATCAGCGGTAAAATTCAGAGAAATAAACTTTAATTTTGATAAAAAATATGACACTTTCTATTGAAAAATTTCAGGAAGTGTCATATAATGAAAGGTGTGATTTTTATGCCTAAACGCTTGACTTTGTTTGCAGGTCACTACGGCAGCGGTAAAACTAACATCGCTGTCAACTATGCGATTCATCTCAAAGATTCAGGACTTCCTGTTGTTATTGCAGACCTGGATATAGTCAATCCGTATTTCCGAACAAAGGACAGCGAAGAGCAGCTCAAGGAAAAAGGCATCGAGCTTCTTTGTTCACCCTATGCAGGTTCCAATCTTGATATTCCTGCTCTTCCTCAGGAAATGTACAGACCCGTTCAGGATAAAAACACCTATGCAGTTATGGATATCGGTGGTGATGATGCAGGCGCAGTTGCCCTTGGCAGATTTGCTCCGTTTATCAAAGAAGAAAACAACTTCGAAATGATATTCGTCGTTAACTTCTTCAGACCGCTTACCCGTACTGCTGACGAAGCACTCACTATTATGCGAGAGGTTGAAGCCGCATCTCACCTTGAGTTTACTGCAATAATGAACAACTCTAATCTGGGTGAGGACACTACTGTAGAAGACGTTCTCTCAACTGAAAAGGAACTGAAAAAACTCAGTGAAATCAGTGGCTTACCTGTGCTTTATACAAGTGCCAAGAAAGAAATTGCAATTGCTCTGAAAGAGAAAACAGACAATGTATTTCCTCTTTCACTACAAAATAAAATCATTTAACATTGGAGGTTTTGAAATGCCTAAAGTTACATTTAAAACAGATTTATGTAAAGGCTGCGGTCTTTGTGTTGATGCTTGTCCCAAAAGCATTCTCATCATTAACAAAGAAAAGATCAATGCCAAAGGTCATTCACCTGCCGAAATGACAGATGAAAGCAAATGCATCGGTTGTGCTTTCTGTGCAACTATGTGTCCCGACTGTATAATCAAGGTAGAAAAGTGAGGTAATGAAAATGGCTGAAAAAGTTCTTATGAAAGGTAACGAAGCTATTGCTGAAGCTGCTATTTTAGCTGGCTGCCGTCACTACTTCGGTTATCCTATTACTCCTCAGACTGAAATAGCTGCTTATATGGCTAAGAAAATGCCTAAAATCGGTGGCTGTTTCCTTCAGGCTGAAAGTGAAGTTGCTGCAATTAATATGGTTTACGGTGTTGCAGGAACAGGTAAGAGAGTTATGACATCATCATCAAGCCCCGGAATTTCACTTAAATCAGAAGGTCTGTCATATATGGCAGGCTCCGACCTTCCTTGCCTTATCGTTAACGTACAGCGTGGCGGCCCCGGTCTTGGAGGTATCCAACCTTCACAGTCTGACTATTTCCAGGCTACAAAAGCTGCAGGTCACGGTGACTTCAATATGATCGTTCTTGCACCCTCATCAGTTCAGGAAATGGCATCACTTACAATCAAAGGCTTCGACCTGGCTGAAAAATACAGAATGACTTCAATGATTCTTGCTGACGGTACTATGGGTCAGATGATGGAACCCGTTTCACTTGAAGATGTTGAAATCAATGAGTACGACAAGTCTTGGGCTGTAACAGGTACAAAATGTGAAAGAAAGCACAATATCATCAATTCACTTTCACTTGTTCCCGATGAACTTGAAAAACTCAACTTCGCAAGATTTGAAAAGTATAAGACTATCGAAGAAAACGAAGTTATGTATGAAGAATATATGATGGATGATGCTGAAATCTGTGTCAGCGCATTTGGTATTGCTGCACGTGTTGCTAAAAATGCTATCGCTATGGCAAGAGCAGAAGGCATCAAGGTAGGTATGATCAGACCTATCACTCTCTGGCCTTTCCCCAAAAAGGCATTCAAGGCTGCAGCTGAAAAGGTAAATTCATTCATCAGCGTTGAGCTTTCAATGGGTCAGATGATTGAAGACATCAGAGCTTCAGTTGAATACAAGAAGCCTGTAGTTCTCTGTAATAGAGCAGGCGGTATGATTCCTTCACCCGAACAGGTGCTTGAAGC
>JAZQZO010000006.1:0-2242 GCA_045634065.1 Acutalibacteraceae bacterium | reverse complement strand
GATTAAGAAAATTAATAATACCTGGGAAGATAACCGATATATCATTTACTCATTTTTAGCAACAGCAGGTACTATGCTGATTATTTTCTTCTGCAATCAGATGGTACCGTTCGGCGATAAAACTATACTCAGAATGGACCTTTATCATCAGTATGGTCCTCTTTTTGCTGAGCTTTATGAAAGAGTGACGAACGGCGCTTCCCTTACATATTCCTGGGTATCAGGTTTAGGAAGCTGTTTTCTCGGTAACTATTTCAACTATCTTTCAAGTCCCATAGGCGCAATAATTCTTTTCTTCGGTCACAAAAATATGCCTGAAGCTATCGCTGCAATGATACTCATAAAAGCGGCACTCTCAGCTTCTACTTTCACATATTATCTTAAGCGCTCACTTAAAAGTCAGTCATTTGTTTCAACTGCCTTTGGAATTATGTACGCTTTTTGCGCTTATATGCTTGCATATTACTGGAATGTTATGTGGCTTGATGCAATGGTACTTCTGCCTATAGTTGTGCTTGGCATCGAAAGAATTATAAATCACGGAAAACCTGCAACATATATAGTCGGTCTTTCACTGACTATGCTTTCCAATTATTATATGTCGTATATGCTTTGCATTTTCTCGGTGATATATTTCATATATTATTTCGCAAGCAACAATTCAATCGATACTCTTGTTAACAAAAAAGCTAACCCCAATGACTTTATATCCAAACTATTCAATAATAAATTTATCAGAAGCGGTTGTATTTTCGCATTCTCTTCCTTTGCGGCTGCCGGTCTGATGGCCTGTGTACTCTTACCTGTATACAGCGTTTTGCAGTCAAGCTCAGCAACTTCAGGCACATTCCCTACCGACCC
Organism: Acutalibacteraceae bacterium; assembly: GCA_045634065.1. Taxonomy (GTDB): domain Bacteria; phylum Bacillota; class Clostridia; order Oscillospirales; family Acutalibacteraceae; genus UBA6857. Next base: position 1,381 of record JAZQZO010000006.1, on the reverse strand, counting down.
TGATTCATATTTCAATTTCTTTGATTTCTTTGCAAATCATTTCGGTGGTCTCACTACCACTATCAGAAGTAGCGGTGAAGATGTTTTACCAAATATATACTGTGGCGTTCTTGCTATAATTCTTGCACCTCTTTACTTCTTCACAAAGAGCATATCTAAAAAAGAAAAGGTTGCTACACTCTCCCTTCTTGCTGTAATCTATTTTTCATTTAATATCAACATCTTAAATTACATCTGGCACGGTTTCCACTATCCCAACGACCTCCCCTACAGACAGTCGTTTATATATTCTTTTATACTTCTTATAATGGCATACAAAACTTTCATTCGTCTCAGAGAATTCAAAACACGTGATATCGGTGTTGTAGGTTCAGTTCTTCTTGCTTTTGTTGTTCTTGTCGAAGAATTGACCTCGAAAAACGTTACCAGCAGTACCATCATTCTCACAATGATTCTTATAGTGCTTTACGTTGTTGTGCTGACCGTATTTAAGGATAAAAAATATCAGGCTGCATCTGTTGCCGCGTTGCTCATTGTCTGTGTCTGCAGTGAGGCTGTTATGTGTGATACAACAGCGCTTAGTATCTCTGTCGACAAGACACCTTATGTATCTGACCTTGATGATTTCAACAATATTAAAGAAGGTCTCGATACAATCGAGGACGACGGTTTTTACAGAATGGAACTCACTGATCTTCGAACCAGAATGGATCCGTCTTGGTACTATTATAACGGTGTATCAGTTTTCTCTTCAATGGCGTCTGAACAAGTTTCAAACCTCCAGGACGACCTTGGTATGATGAGTAACAGAATTAACAGTTATACTTATAACCCTCAGACACCCGTTTATAATATGATGTTTTCACTGAAGTATCTTGTCAATAATGAAACTCCCAATGTTTTGGCCGCACCTTATTACTCAAGTGTAATAGGAAATGATACTTTCCAGGCATACAAGAACAACTATTATCTGCCTATAGCATACTGTGTCAACAACGAAATTTCATCCTGGGCAACGGAAGAATATATGGATACCTGGCGATATGAAACTTCGGACGACCCATTCCAACTTCAAGGTGAATTCTTCAACCTTGCAACAGGTCTCGGTAATCCATTCGAAAAAGTCGACATTTCATATATAACTTACAGCAACGTTAAACCTTTCACCGAAGATATTTTTTCAACTTCTTTCTATTTTGAAAAAGATAACGCCGATGCCGACGCGAGCACAACATTCTATATTAATACCGAAAAAGAAGGTAACATATATATCGGTTTTGACGTCTCAGGCTCAAATAATAAAGATGTTATTATTAATACTTCTCTAGGTACCATTACTCATAACGCTGATCAGGAGTGTATTCTTAAGTCGGATCGTAGC
>JAZQZO010000005.1:0-15953 GCA_045634065.1 Acutalibacteraceae bacterium | reverse complement strand
CCTACGACCGTACCGATAGGAAGCTAGTAAAAAAGCATATTGAAAGGCACGCGGAATTTTAATATCAGCACAGATAAGACCATGTGATAATTTGAGTAAAAAAAATAAATTCTTCGCCGATGAGGCATGGGCGATGTGGGTTGATGGTGACGATGTCAGCACAATCTATCTTAACAACTGGCTCAACCCTAAAGGAAAAAGCTATATGGATGTGGCGGTACATATAAGAGGTGTAAATGAAAGCACGGCACTTAATATGTATTTTCCTTTTGTGGTTGAAAAAAACGAAATTGAAGATGTTTCGCTCAAATTCGACGACGAGAATCTTTCGCGAGCTATTTTCAGCAGTATGTGTATGATTGATTACAAGAAGAATAAGGCAACTTCAGAGATTGCATATAACGGCAAAACCGTAGATATAGTTCATATATCGGCACTCGAATACACTGTTGAGCCCGTTTCAAAGGGTGCTTTATTAAAGGTGCCTTTTGCTGAACTTTTTGAGCATCTTGATAATGATGAGGTCTATTTTATGTTCCGTATACCTCATAAGTCTATCACAGAGATTTTTAAACGAAGTACAAAGGTCGGTAGTTTTATAAACAAAATCCGTGACCTCATTATGTCTCCTATTGTGTCCGAAAGTTATGGATATTCTGTCAGAATAAATGAAGCAAGATTGCTTCCTAAAGAGATTAATAGTATCGGTGCTTTTCACAGACAGAAGCTGAAAAAAGCAGTTGTCACAATTTCTATTGCTGACGATTATGAGATCAATGATATGTCCTGTTACAGAATCAGAAGACTTGAAGAAGAACTTTACAAGAATTTTCTTCCGGTCGGGTTCGACGGTGAAGACACGGTTACATACCAGTGGCAACAAGACCGTGAAAACAATTTAAAGGGTCACTTCAATTTTTATCTTAACATATCCCGTAACGCAATCAGTATGGGTAGTATTGCTGTATATTTAGTGATTATTACCTTTATTGATGTAAGCGGAGGTATGATGTGGGATGCTATAAAATCGCTTTTCGATTTAATTTTTTAAAAAGGAGGAAACAATGAAGCTATTAGTTCCTGTTTTATTGAATTGTATTTTTGTTGCAGTATTTTATCTGCTTGACAAAAAAACTATATTCAAAAATTTAAGTTTTACTCCAAAACAAATATTGATCGGTTTGGTTTTCGGTGGATTATCTGCCTTTGCATCGGGCTACGGTGTTGGGCTTCTCGGTACTGTTGCAAACGTCCGTGATGCAGCACCTCTTTGTGCAGGTTTAATTTTCGGCGGTCCTGCAGGTATTATCTCAGGTGTTATAGGCGGTTTATATCGATTCTTCTCCGTTTTTTGGGGTGCAGGGGAGTACACAAGAATTGCCTGTACTCTTTCAACGATGCTGGCAGGTGTTATAGCGGCAATTCTCAGACGCTATATGTTCGATAATAAAAGGCCTACCTGGAGCTACGGTGTATTTATAACCGTTGTATGTGAAGTGCTTCATATGCTGATGATTTTCTTTACAAATATGAGCGATTCATCGTACGCTTTTGAGTTTGTAAAAGGTGCAACTATTCCAATGATTCTCGGAAACTCTGCGGCTGTAGGAGTTTCTCTTATGGTTGTTTCTTTGCTGAATCGTGAGGATAAAAAACTCGGTAAAAATAATGAACGCATTTCGCAGACCTTTCAGAGAAGACTGCTCGTACTTATTGTTATTGCCTGTGTTATTACAAGTACATTTACGTATTTCCTTCAAAGCGGAATGGCTGAAATCGAAACAATAGAGGTTTTCACATCTGCTATGAATGATGTTATCACTGATGTCAGAGGTAAATCTGATGAGAATCTTTTGAAAATAACAGAAAATGTACGTTCTGAATATGAAAAGAATAAGTTTGCTTCTCTTGATAATCTTGCAGAAAAATACAATGTTGCTGAAATCAATGTCGTTGCATCTGACGGCACAATTATAGCTTCAACTGATGAAGGGCTTGTGGGGAAATTTAATATGAACAGCATCGAGCAGTCAAAGGAGTTTATGGTGCTGACGGATGAAAAAAGTGAACTGGTACAGATTTACTGTCCTCAAGGGTATGACGGTGTGACAATGAGGAAATATGCAGGCGTCAGTCTTCGTGATGGCGGATTTATTCAGGTTGGCTACGATGCAGAGCAGTTTCACAATATCCTCAACGATTTTGTTGTTGATGTAACTAAGAATCGTCACGTCGGAAGTACAGGCTTTGTTGCTGTCTGCGATGAAAACTTTAACCTTGTAACTCATACTGACAGGAATGGCAAGCATATTTCTACTATAGGCATCGTTCCCGATGATGTAATGCTCGGCGGTAAAATGGCCAATCAGCTTTATAAGACAAATATTATAAATGATGAAACTGATTTCAGTGAAGAATATATTTATGTTTTCACCTTTGTTGAGGGTTACTGCATAATTGCCGCAATGCCGTCAGCTGAGGCTATGCTTATGCGAGATGCGTCCCTTTATACCAGCATCTTTATGCTGATACTGATTTTCGCGGCCTTGTTTATTTTTATCTATTTCCTTATCAAAAAGGTCATCATCAACAACTTGCAGAAAATTAACGGTACTCTCTCTGAAATTACAGGCGGTAATCTCAATGTAAAGGTAGATGTCCGTTCAAATGCTGAGTTTTCATCTCTTTCTGATGATATCAATTCAACTGTATCAACTCTGAAAAGATATATCGGTGAAGCTGCCGCAAGAATTGACAAAGAACTTGAATACGCTAAACAGATACAGCTTTCGGCTCTGCCTTCTAATTTTCCTGATACGGAAAGCTATGGAATATATGCGCAGATGATAGCGGCTAAAGAGGTTGGCGGAGACTTCTATGATTTCTACACCCTTGACGATAGTACAGTTCTTTTCCTTGCTGCTGATGTATCAGGCAAGGGAATACCTGCAGCTATGTTTATGATGACGGCAAAAACAATCATCAGGGACCTTGCTGAAAGAGGTCTTACCGTTGATGAAATATTTACTCTTGCAAATGAGAAGCTGTGTGAAAACAACGAGTCAGGTATGTTTGTTACAGCCTGGATGGGTAAAATCAACCTTTCAACAGGCGTGCTCAGCTTTGCCAATGCGGGACATAATCCGCCTGTTGTTGTTCACGCTGACGGTAAGTGTGAATATCTTAAGAGCCGCACAGGTTTTGTGCTTGCGGGTATGGAAGGTATGAGATATCGCTCAAACGAAATGACTCTTAACAAGGGAGACAGAATTTTCCTTTATACCGATGGCGTTACAGAGGCTACGGATAACAATGAAGCTCTTTACGGTGAAGACAGACTGCTGTCTTATATTGATAAAAACAAAAGTCTGAAAGCGGAAGCGCTGCTTTCAGGACTTAAAGAGGATATCGATCTTTTTGCAGGTGATGCTCCTCAGTTTGATGATATTACAATGCTTGTTTTTGATTACAAAAAGAAAGAAGGTGTTGCTATGAAAGAAAAAGTCTTTTCGGCAAGAAAAGATACTCTGCCTGAGGTTATGGCTTTTACAGAGGAATGTCTTGAGTGCTTCGGTTGTCCGATGAAAATCACTATGGCAATCTGCGTTGCTGTAGAAGAAATATTCGTCAACATAGCAAGCTATGCCTATGGCGAGGGTACAGGTGAAGCTTGTCTTTCTTTCCGATTTGATGAAGAAGAAAGACTTATGACCCTTGTGGTAAAGGATGAGGGCGTACCCTTTAATCCCCTTGAAAGAGCTGAGCCGGATATAACTCTTTCGGCAGCAGACCGCGAAATCGGAGGTCTTGGCATTTTCATCACAAAGAAAACTATGGACACGGTAGCTTACCACTTTGAAAACGGTAAAAACATTCTCACTATGACTAAAAAAATATAAAGGAGACTTAATTATGAACATCAATATCGAAAGAGAAAACGGCAAAGCCCTTATGAAAATTGAGGGAAGACTTGACACAACAACAGCACCGGAGCTTGAGAAGGCTATCAACGGTGAGGGTGATGAGCTCAAAAGCTTAGTACTGGATTTTAACGGCGTTGATTACATTTCAAGTGCAGGACTCAGAGTTCTTCTCACAGCTCAAAAGAAGATGAATGCTCAGGGATATATGGAGCTTAGGGGTGTAAGTGAGGCGGTTATGGACATTTTTGAAATGACAGGCTTTGCTGACATTCTGGTGATTAAGTGATGGATAAGGTTACAAAAGCAATTGAATTTGCAGCCAGAGCTCATGATGGTATGGAAAGAAAAAAGGATAAAACTCCCTATATTCTACATCCTCTTGAAGCGGCAGTTATTGTCGGTTCTATGACCGATAACAGAGATGTCATTTCTGCAGCGGTACTTCACGATGTAGTTGAAGATACTCCCATCACCATAAAAGAAATTGAAGAAAATTTCGGATCACGTGTAAGGATACTGGTTGAATCAGAAACAGAGGATAAGCGTGCAGATTTACCGCCTGAAGACACCTGGAGGATAAGAAAAGAGGAATCCTTGGAAGAGCTTGCAAGTTGCGGTGATACTGACGTGCTGATGCTTTGGCTCGGAGACAAGTTAGCAAATATGAGGTCGTTTTACAGAATATGGAAAGCCGAAGGAGACAGTATGTGGCAGTCCTTTAATCAAAAGGACCCTGCACAGCAGAAATGGTACTACAGCTCTATAGCAGAGCTGACTTCTCCTCTTAAAGACTTTTCTGCCTGGCAGGAATATAACGAGCTTTTAAAAATTGTATTCGGAAAGGTTAATTGAAATGAAGAAAATTGAGTTCAGAACGGATAAAGATATTTTATATATAAATCTTGAAGGAAGAATAGATGCCTCAAATGCATCTGAAGTAGAAAAAGAAATCAATGAGATAAGAAGTGCAAATCAGGGTATGCACACTGTTCTTGATGCGGATACACTTGAATATATCTCAAGTGCAGGACTTCGTATAATGCTCAGACTCAGAAAAGAAGAGCCTAAGCTCGCTATAATCAACGTTTCACCTGATGTTTACGGTGTTTTTGAAATGACAGGCTTTACCGAAATGATTACCATCGAAAAAACTTACCGCAGAATCAACATTGATGAGTGTGAGTTTATTGCAAAGGGTGCTAACGGAGCAGTTTATCGTTATGATAATGAAACTATTGTAAAGCAGTACTTTAACAGAGATGCTCTTCCCGAAATTATGCAGGAGCGTGAAAACTCAAGAAGAGCCTTTGTTCTCGGCGTCAACACAGCTATTCCTTACGGAATTGTTCGTATCGGTGACGGTTACGGCAGTCTGACAGAGCTTCTTAATGCAACATCAGTAACAAAGCTAATCAGAGCAAATACAGAAAATTTATCACAGAGCGTTGCTTATTATATCGACACAATCAAAGAGGTTCACTCAATTGAGACTCAAGGTGATGAGCTTCCCGATTTTAAAAAATGGGTGCTTGAGTGGGTAGATTTCCTTGCAGGATATCTTGATGATGTACACGCAAAGAAAATGCGCAGTCTAATTGAAGGTATCCCTGACAGCAAGTTTATTATCCACGGCGATTACCACACAAACAATGTTATGGTACAGAACGGCGAACCTATTCTTATCGATATGGATACTCTTGCAGTTGGTCACCCGATACTTGAACTTGGCTCAATGTTCAATGCTTTTGTAGGTTTTGGAGAGCTCGACAAGGCTGCTATTGAAAATTTCTTAGGCTTTGACAGTGAAACTGCTCATCGCTTCTGGCGTCTTTCACTTGCAAGATATCTCGGTACCAATGATGAAAATGCAATAATTGATACAGAAAACAAGGCAAAGGTTATCGGATATATGAGACTGCTTCGTCGCTGCCTTCGCAGAGATGCTGATGAAGTTACAGTAAATCACTACAAGGCAAATCTTACAGCAGTGCTTGATAAGGTTGATACTTTAGTTTTTTAAGCATATTGTAAGAGATTTGTAAGATTTAATGTGTAAAATTAAATGTACAAGATTAATTAAATTAAGGAGAAAGAATTATGAAAAAGAAAAAGATACCATTTTTAGGTATAGCTGTCGGCTTTGTTTTGGGCTTGCTGGTATCTGCACTGATCGCAATATCATTTAACGGCATTTTTGTAACTGTACCAAAGCCTGAAATTAAAGAGGGTGAATTCGATTTTGCACTCACTTATGAGGTTGACGGTGAAAGAAAAAAGATAGAGGGCATCTATGTATGTAAGTTTGAAGGTGTACAGAGAGCTATTGACGGAGTAGGCCGTCAATGGAAAGGCTATATAAAAGATCACGATGATTTTACTGACTATGAAATAAAAACAACTGATGAAGGCACAATCAAAGTCGATCTTGATATTTGTGCAGATTTCTTTATGTCAGACCCTAATTATCAAAATATGAAAAACTCAGACGACCCCAAACCCGAACCCTATGTTTATATCACATCAGGCGACGATTCTATAGAAGATCCTGCAAATGAGGTTACTTTTAGCCTTTATGAAGGTGATGATGTAAAAATTATCAGCTTTGAATATGACCCTCCCGTTGAAAATGTTTACAAATAAAGGAGCCTTAAAATGATAAAAAACAGAACAACCCAATTGATTTTTCAGACATTTTATTGCACACTCGGATTCGTGGGCTGTGTGGCAAGTCTCGGTGTCTTCGATGATATCAATATGATCCGTTGGGATTTTTATGTACATTTTACTAATATTAGCAATTTTTTCTGTATGGGAGTTATGATTGCGGCATTGATTCAGACCGCGAAGAAAAAAGAAGATAGTTTTGTTGCAACGGCACCTCTTCTGAAATTTATAGGAATGCTCGGCATTCTGCTTACTTTCCTTGTGTTCAATATTATGCTTGCAGGTGCTGAAGGCAGAGATCCTCAGCTCAACTGGAGAATAGGAAGTCTCGCTTTTCACGTGGTGCTCCCGATTATGTATATAGCACATTGGTTCCTATTTTATGAACGCAGAAAATGCAAGTGGTACTATCCGGTTGCCTCTATCAGTTTCCCTCTTGCATATCTAATTTTTATTTTTATTCAGGCTGCAATTATGGACTTTGATACATCGGTGTTAATTCCCGGAACAACGACACCGCTTATCTATCCTTATTTCTTTGTCAATCTTGAAACTCAGGGCGTCGGCGGAGTTGCGAAGTGGATTATTATTCTTCTTTCTGCATTTGTAGTGGTCGGATTTATATTCTTTGGTCTTGATAAGCTCGGAAAGAAAAAGATTGAGAAATAAATAAAGGATGCAGTGTAAAATGAAAAATAAGATTACGGATTATATTGTTTGCGCATTGCTGATTTAGAAAAAATATAGAATTAAGCTCCCTGTTTCTAATGAACAAGTCTGTTTTTAACGGACTTGTTCATTTTTTGACGAGTTCTACAACAAGAAATATGACGATATGCAAATTAGGCTTGACGGATTGTACCCCCTGATATAGATGAAACGGAAAAAGCGTTAACCGCTATCTATGAAAAGCTTGAAAATATCCGTAAAGATAAAATTACTCAGAAAAAAGTATATCAATTTCTCTTATACTTTGATATAATATATCCAAAGTTCGGCAATGCGGAGAGAGTTTCTTGGTAGCTTTATTGAACGAGTTGAGATTAACCCGGAACCGACTGAAAAGGGGCATATACTCAAAAAAATAAAGTTCCGTATTCCCATTTATTTCGACGGGAATTACGGAAGTAATGTTGAGGTATCTTTTCCGAATGAAAAAATTACAGTCGAGTGCGTAGCATTGTTGAATCGAGGATGATAAATTTTGTGATTACCTGAAAAAATATTTAAGGAGAATATATTGTGAAACGCTTATTTGCTATTTTACTTTGTGCAGTTCTTGTAACTTCTCTTTTTCAAATTGAAAGCGAGGCGGCCTCAAACGGGGTGCCTGATGTGACCATAGCTCAGGAAAACGGATATGATTTTCTTTTTCCTGATATTGTAAAGAAAAGTGACGGAAGCTTATTGGTTGTAAGCTATAGAGATAAATCGGGTTCATCACACGCTCCATATCAGTTCGGGGATTCCTTGGGCACGATTGTAAAGATTAATGGTTCTGCTGACGGAAAAATATGGGGAGAGCCTGAAGTGTTGGTTAGCCCTGAAAAACTTGCTCAGTGGAACTTAGGGGTATGGTATAGCAAAGTAAACAATGAGTTTTATTATAATGCATCAGATGCAGAGAAAAACAACGCTGTGTTATCGATTGAAGCAAGAGATCCTAACTTAGCAAGACTTAATGATGGTACACTACTCTTTACTTTCTTTACCCGTGTTCCCGGTGAATCTCTTTTGGGTGGACATAAATATTGGAGCGAGGGTACATCTTGGTATACCTGGGGCCGAACATATATAATGTATTCCAAAGATGATGGTATAACCTGGTCTGCGCCTACAGAGATTCCTTGCAGTCATTTAGATCGCAACTGCGCTAAAAGAGGAAACATAGCTGTGTATTCCGATGATAGTATTCTTATTCCTCTTTACGGTATGTCTTCTTCTGTTACAAATTTCTTTTCACGTTCAAAATGGTGCACAGTCAACGTTAGGGCAAGACTTAATAATGGTGAATGGGAGTTTACTGATGAATATATTGCCAACGGTTCAAGTGAAGCTCTCAGTGTTTTCGGTTACGGTACAACAGAAGCATCTTTCGGTACTACGGTTGATGATGTTACATATGCAATGATTCGTTATTATACATATAATCCCGGTGACCCGGGAGGAGATGTGTTTGTTTCTGAAGATAAGGGCGTTACCTGGACTAAAATCGGCAGTACAAATCCTAATGCTATGCAGGCAGGATTTTACCGAATGAACAACGGAAATCTCTTTGTTACCTGGTCACAGACTCCTACTCCGAGAAAGATTTATGCTCGTGTGTTTGATACTCTTAAGTCTTGGGACTCCACAGAAACAAAATTGATTTATGAAAACACATCATCAGGTGATATGGGTGATCCGTCAGGCATACAGCTCGATGACGATAAATTGTTTGCTGTTTTTTATGACACAAAAAATCACCATATCGCAGGTGTGTTCAGATATGCATCATCTTTTATACCGCAGGACTGTAATCATACATACGGTGCGTGGCAGGTGACAAATAAAGCCACTTGCTCAAATAAGGGGTTGAAACTTTCTGTTTGTACATTATGTCAATCTGTCATAAGTGAAGAAATCGAAATATCGCACAATTTCAATGGCAGTAAGTGCAAAAGCTGTGGTTATGATAAAGCTGAAGATTGCTCTTGTAACTGTCACGCTAAAGGTATAAAGAAAATATTTTTCAGTATAATCAATTTTTTCCAAAAGCTACTGGGCAAAAATAAGATATGTACTTGTGGTGCAGTGCATTAAATCTTGTTGTGCAATTAAAATATCTCTCGGGCGCAGATCTGATTTCTGTGCCCGACTTTTGTTTTTCGGCAGGGTAAAAAAACTTAGTGTGATATAGTCTTGCATTTGATTATTCGGTATGATAAAATTATTTGAAACCATAAAATCAAGGAGGAGAATATATGGGAATTATTCAAAAAGCCAAAAATCTTTTAGCTACCCCTGAGGGCTGGTCAACTGAGCCCGTGGAGAGAATGAGCTACTATTCATATTTTGCAGGTCAGAATATGATTTACACTCTCTTCAATGTGTGCCTGACAACTTATCTGCTGTTTCTCGGCATCGACCCTATTAAATCAGCTACGGTTATGCTTGTCGTAAAAGTTTGGGACGCTGTTAATGACACACTCTTCGGTGTCATATTTGACTCTATCAAATTCAAAAGCGGAAAGAAATATCTGCCTTGGATAAGAATTTCAACGGTGCTCATCCCCATTGCAACAGTGCTGACATTCATTATCCCTGCCGGGTCATCTCAGACTGTGAAACTTGGCTGGTTCGCTGTTGCATACATACTCTGGGATACCGCTTACACTCTCTGTGACGTACCTATCTTCGGTGTTCTCACCTCGATGAGTCAGAGTGTCGATGAGAGAAACTCAATTCAGTCTATCAAGAGTATCGCAACCTATGCAGGTGTAGGTGTAACTTCCACTCTTGCAACAGTACTCGTCAGCGAAAAGGTGGGTATGAATTACGGCGTGATTTCAGCTATTATCTGCGTTATGGCATTCGCTCTTATGTCACCTGCTTCCTTTAAGCTCAAAGAGAGATATCACGCTGAAGCTGAGGAAACATTTACTATAAGAAAAATGTTTGCGTACCTTTTTAAGAACAAGTATCTGCTTATTTACTACTTAGGCATTTTCTTCTATTCAGCATTGCAAATAGGTAACGCCTTTACTCTTTATGTTTCATATTATCTCTTCAACAGTGCGCTGTTCTCATTGGTTGTTGGTGCTGTGGGTACCGTGCCTCAGCTGATAGTCGCACTGCTTCTTCCGAAGATCATCCGCAAGTATGACAAGATGAAGGTCAACCGTATATGTCTGCTTATGTATGTAATTTTAAGTGTTATTACCTGGCTTGCAGGTTACGGCAATATTGCAGTTTATATTGTTCTCTTTACTATCCGCTCAATTCCTCTTGCTATAGTTTCACTTGAAATGTTTATGTTCACACCTGACTGTGCTGAATACGGCAGATTTAAAAGCGGTACCGAGGCAAAGGGTATCACTTTTGCAGTGCAGACCTTTATGGCAAAACTCACAGGTTCAATTTCAAGTGCACTTGGTCTTTTCATCCTCGGTCTTGAATCAGTAGGCTGGCAGGTGGTAGAAGTTGGCTCATTCCAGGAACTCGAGCAAAGCGGTGTAACGCAGACACCTCACGCCCTTAATATGCTCTGGCTCATCTTTATGCTTATCCCTGCAATCGGCGGTCTCATTGCATATATAGTGTGGCTCTTCTATGACCTGAAAGATAAAGATGTTCAGGTTATGATCGACTGTAACACAGGTAAAATCACCCGTGAGGAAGCCATGAGCAGACTCACCAAGAAATAAGACCTTGAATAATAAAACTCATAATTAAAACAATAACCACGCCGTCGCAAGCGTGGTTATTTTATATGTGATGACATATTTAGTTTTATATGGTCGAACTATTATTTGCGCTATGTCAGAAAAAAACACAACAAAAAAGAAGCAGCTCTTATGAACTGCTTCTGAATTTTGCATTAACTTATGCGGGGATGATAGCACTGAAATCGATTGTGCTGATGAAACCTACAACCTTACCGCCGAGATCTTTAACTGTACCGATAACTGATTCAAAATCGATCTTTGATACGAGATCTTTTACAGTAGCAATGATCTTTGCAAGAGGGATGTTGAAGTACTTTGACTTGCAAGCGTTGATGTGTTCATCAAACTTAGCCTGTGATACGAATGTGTCGCCACAGTAGTCACAACCTACACTGTTCTTAGTGCAGATGTATTCGTGGTTGCTGAGTGCTTCTGCGGTTTCAAAGCCGTTGTCGCAGTAAGAACATCTGCCACAGCCACCAGCGATGATGTGGTCATCGTATGCACCAGCTACTGTTTCTGTGAAACCACAGAAGGGACACTTCTTAGTGGAGTTGCCTGCGAAAGCCATTGTTGCCATTGAGCATACAAGAACAACAGCGAGGAGTAATGATAATACCTTTTTCATTTTTGGATATCCTTTCTATTTTTATGTATTTTGTTGCGAGAGCGTCGCAATCTATGTAGTATGATATCATTTTTTGAATATTATGTCAAGGCTTTTAAGTGTTTTTACAAGGCGCTATCCACAAAATATAGTACAAAACAAAACCCCTCGGTACTATGACCGAGGGTAACAACAAGGCGGTGAGAAAGAAAGCCTTGATGTTGACAGAAAAATATCCAAAAGCAACGCTGCTTTTTTTATCATTATATCAATTTAGAATATTATGTCAAGTTGTATTCTTAATAATTTTTAATAATTATTAATGAATTTTTTGAACTTTATCTGAACGCTTTGCTTTTATAAGGATAAAAATTTCTTGACAAAAGGACTTTAAAAGTTTAAAATATTGCCATATCGAATTAAGGAGACAGTATTTATGAAAAAAGTTTTATCATTAATTTTATGCCTTAGTCTCATTTTCAGCTATGGTGTATTGGCGGTCAGTGCAGCAGAGGATGAGCTTATCATCAATGTAGCAACTGACATTCATCTCAATAACGCTTGGGAAAAGCCTATCCCTGTGAGAAACAATACCGATGGAGCTTACTCACACGTTGCAAGTCAGGGTAAGCTTAACAGCGAGTCAAAAGCTATTATTGCAGCTTTCCTTGATAACGCTGCCAAGGATAAGAGTGAGGTTGTTCTTATTCCCGGTGACCTTGCAGACTACGGTCTTGAATCAGAAATGGAAGACGTTGCTGAGATGCTTGCCGAATTTGAAAAAAATACAGGCAAACAGGTTTATGTTATCCCCGGTAACCACGATGTATCAAAATCATCTGTTTCACTCTTTATGAAGTCTTTCGCAGAGTTTGGTTACAATGAAGCCACAGTGAGAGATGAAAATTCAGCTTCATATGTTGCAGAGCTTCCCGACGGTTACAGACTTCTTGCTATCGACTCTACTCTTCAGGGTTCAGGCAAGTGCGGTATCAGCGGTGCAAGACTTGAATGGATTCGTCAGCAGGCTCAGCAGGCAAAGAAGGATGGCAAGAAAACAATAGCAATGATGCACCATAATCTGATGACTCACCTTGTTATTATCGGTCTGTTCCATCCCGGTTCAGTTGTAAGTGATTCACTCGGTTTAAAAGAGCTTTTTGCTGAGTGTGGCATCAAATACATTTTCACAGGTCATACACATACTAATGATATCGCATCCTACACTACCGAAAACGGTGAGGTTATATATGATATCGTTACATCTTCACTCAATGTTTACCCCTGCTCATACAGAACTGTAACCTTCGGTGATAAGGTTGAAATCAAGACAAGCAATGTTGATAAGATTGTTGCTTCAGATGTACCCACCGGTATGAGTGATGAAGCTTTTGAGCTTATGTCAACAGACTTTAATAAATATGCTAAGGTATGTGCAGAGCTTGGTCTCGAAAACGCAATCAACGGTATGCTTGAAGATGCAGATTTCTTTAAGAAGACTCTTAATGTTACCGATGAGTCAGCTCCCGAAATCAGTGCTGTTCTTGATGAGATTACTCCCAAATTAAAAGAAGCTCTGAATATGCCCTTATACGCTGAAGATGAAACCGAAGAAGGTAAGAGTATCGAAAGCATACTTGCTACCTACAAGGTTACAATCCCCGACAGCAAGTATTACGATGTTATGAGCATTGCAATCGAAATTTACAACAGACACAATGCAGGTGACGAAAAGCTCAATGCTTACAGCAATGAGGTTGTTCTTGCTTCAAAGGGTATCGGTGCGGTTCTCGCCTATGCTTTAAGTGATGTATCAACAGAGCAATACACTCAGGTCCTCACCTTCCTTTGTGACTTTGTAAAGGTAGAGCTTCCCAAGGATTTCCTCAGCCATATCAGCACACAGATTGACAGATTTGAGGGTATTGAGCTTGTAGTATCAACAGCTATTCTTCCTCTTATGCTCAAGGTTACTGTTGATGAGGCTCCCGGTGACCTCAATGTTACATTACCCGGATATGCTGAGCTTATTGAGGCTCCCGAAGCCGAAAAGACTTTCTGGGAAAAGGTTCAGGAATTCTTCATCGGTATATTTGAATTTATTATGAGTCTTTTCGCATTTATGTAATAATTAACATTCCTAACTGCTGCTCTTCGGAGTGGCAGTTTTTTTCATTATCATCTTTTCTCTGACATAAAATTATATGAAAATGATTTTAGGGAGAATATGTATGGTAAAGCGTATAGATAAGTTTAAGTGGATAATTTCCCTGATGATACTGTTGATGGCAGGCTTGTGGCTTTCAGTCAGAGGTAGCATTACGGCTTCTCAGCAGGTGACGGCACAGAAAAGCTACATTAAGTGGTTTGAGATGAATGTGAGTCTTTCAGCTCTTGAGGATGCAATGAACCTTGATATTGAAACTTACGATAAGCTTTATCACATAAGCTGGATAGACACGCTGTCTTATCTTGCCTGTAAAAACGGCAACAACTGGTCGAAGTACTCTGAAAAAGATCTGAATGCTATGGTTGAAAAGTTGGGTGATTTGTATACTGTTGATGATTTGATGCAAGGTAATAAATATTACAACTTCTATAAAGAAAGTTTTTCAGCTGCTTTGGGTGGACTTTTAGGCGAATATGAAAAGCAAGCCCCTGACGGTGGGGGCGGAAAGAAAATTATTTCCGGTTACGGTCTGGTGGCATATCTTCCTGTGGCTGAGGGGTTTGCGTATTCTCACAGCGATGACTTCGGCAACTCAAGAAGCTACGGATATAAACGCAAGCACCTGGGACACGATATGATGGGATATGTAGGCACACCTATAGTTGCAACTGAGGGCGGTACTGTAGAATGTATCGGCTGGAATCAGTATGGTGGTTGGCGTCTTGGCATAAGAAGCTTCGACGGTAAACGCTCATATTATTATGCTCACCTGAGAAAGGATTCACCTTATGCAAAAGGCATTGAAGCGGGTGCACAGGTGAAAGCGGGTCAGGTTATCGGCTATATGGGAATGACGGGTTATTCAGTTAAAAGTAATGTCAACGGTATGAGCGTGCCGCATCTGCATTTCGGTCTGCAGCTTATCTTCGATGAAAGTCAGAAAGAAGGGGTTAATCAGATATGGCTTGATATGTATAATATAGTCAGACTCCTTGAGAAAAATAAAGCAACAGTTATAAGAAACACAGAAACCGGGGAGTACCAAAGAAAATATGATATCATAACACCTGATTATCCTGAGAGTTTGCAAAAATACTTTTATTAGACTTGCTTTATAGGCGAATTTATATTATAATTACGTTGATATTTTATACCGACTGAAGGTGGAAGTTATGAAGGCAGAAAAAAGACATTGCGAAAAGGTTTTGTCTCTTGCTCTCGATATTGCCAGGAATATGGTTAAGTGCGGAGCTGAAGTTAACAGAGCCGAGCAGGCGGTTATGAGAATATGCTACGCTTACGGAATGGAGAAGGCTCAGGTTTTTTCCGTTGTGTCTATGATAATTGCAACGGTAGTTGATGAAGAGAGCGGAGCACACACGCAAATGAGACGAAGCTACTCATACGGAGTTAATTTTGGCAGACTTGAAAAGCTCAATGCCTTATCAAGAAGAATATGCGATGAAACCCCCGACGTTGATCTGGTGAGACTTGAACTTGAAACTATCTGTATTGAGGATAAAAAATTCAGACTTAAGGTTTGTGCAGGTTATATGTTGGCTGCGTCAGCTTTTGCCATATTTTTCGGTGGAACAGTTCTTGATGCGCTGGCAACAGTACCTATAGCGGCAGTTATATATTTTATGCAGACTTATATCAGAGTAAAAGGTGCAAGTCGCCTGTTTTTCACGGCAGTTGAATCAGTTGTTGCAAGTCTGCTGGCTTTGATTTTTGTTCACGTAGGCTTTGGCAACAATGCCGATATAATTATGATAGGCGATATAATGCTTCTGATTCCGGGGCTTATGCTTATCAATGCATTGAGAGAAATGCTCTGCGGTGATCTTATGTCAGGCCTTTTGCGACTTTTAGAATCAGTAATATTGGCTGTGGCCATTGCGGTAGGTTTTGCTTTGCCGATATATTTCTGGGGATATATAGTGTAGGAGGGATAATATGAATATTGAAGAAGTTCTCACCATTGTCCTTTCAGGTATGCTGGGTACTATTGGTTTCAGTGTACTTTTCAGATCTGACAAAAAGCGAATTTTATGTAATGCTGTCGGTGGTGCACTGACCTGTCTGGTTTATGTGATCGCCTGTCATTTTTTCGATCACCTAGTGGTGCAGAATTTTATCCCGGCACTTTTTGCAACAATATA
>JAZQZO010000004.1:0-8902 GCA_045634065.1 Acutalibacteraceae bacterium | reverse complement strand
AATTCTTTTTTTACCGAGGCTTTGTTTTTTTTGTTGCAGCTTCTAATTGTTAACAAAATTTAAACAAAGTCTTTTTTCTTATTTTTGTGCGAAAAATGCGCACAAAAGCGCCTTGTCGGGCCTATTAGTAAGAGGAGGTTTTAACAATTAGGAATTCGGAATGCAGATTTGCGATGAGCGTTTATATGAAAAGTCTTGTCAGTGGCCGCAGGGGTTGGTCACTACAAAATTTGCTTTGACTTGCAGTTTCTGCAAAGGCGGCTCCGGGAAAGCACCAAAGGTGCTTTCCGAGGACGCTGCAAGCGTCCTCGTGCCGAACAAAGTTCGGCAACGGAGCCGCAGTCAACTTGCCGCAAAGTTCCTTGCTTTAACAAGCAGGTGATACTGCACTACAAATCCTAATTCATAATTAACTACAGAAAGGAGACTCGCCATAAAAGAGTTAACATCAAAAAAAAAACTTTTTTGCACCTACTATTGTGTAAGTCGCAACGGCAGAGAATCTGCAGTGAAGTCGGGATATGTATTTCCTGAAAAATCTGCTATCAAACTGCTCAGGCGCAGGGATATCACAGAAGAGATCGCTCGCATTGATAAACAGCGAGAGGCCACACAAAAAGATATTGCCATCGGATATCAACGATTAGCTTTCGGCTGTATCAGCGATGCTGTCTGCCTTCTGTTCAGCGACGAAGTATCCCCTGAGGAAATTGAGAAGATGGATCTTTTCAATATATCCGAAATCAAAAGAAAAAAGGGCGGTGATATCGAAATCAAATTTTTCGACCGTCTAAAAGCCCTTGAAAAACTTGAGGATATATGGAGTACCAAACGAGACGATGAGGAAAGCTCGCTTTTCTCGGCAATAGAAAAAGGTGCCAAGGCCCTTCGAGATGACAACTATGAGTAAAACAAAATATGATGTTTTTTCCGAAAAGCAACTCATAGCTATGTCCTGGTGGCACCCATCATCACCCTACAGCGCCTACGACGGCATAATATGCGACGGTGCTGTAAGAAGCGGAAAGACAACCTGTATGTCCATATCCTTTGTCGCGTGGGCTTTTTACCGTTTTGACGACACCTCATTTGCCATTTGCGGCAAAACCGTAACATCTCTTAAACGGAACATCGTTTTCCCTTTGACGAAAGCCTTGAGAGAACTCGGTTTTGTGTGCAATGAAAAGCTGTCGCAAAATCTCATAGAAGTGAGCTATAAGGGTAAAAAGAACAGGTTCTATCTCTTCGGCGGCCGTGATGAAGGCTCTGCTGCTCTTATTCAGGGTATGACACTCGGCGGTGTTCTCCTTGACGAGGTTGCCCTTATGCCGCGCTCCTTTTGTGAGCAAGCCCTTGCAAGATGCTCTTTGCCCGGGTCAAAGTATTGGTTCAACTGCAACCCTGAAAACCCTATGCACTGGTTTTATGAAAACTGGATAAAACAGGCAAAGGACAAGAACTGTCTTTATCTTCACTTTCTTATGAAGGACAACCCTTCCCTCGGGAAAGATATCATCCGAAGATATGAGACTCTTTACAGCGGTTCTTTCTATGAACGCTTTATCTTAGGCAAATGGGTGGCAACCGATGGGCTTGTTTACCCCGAGGTTTCTCAGGGTAAATATATCGAAAAGCCTCCTGTAAAAGACTTCGAAAAATACTACATATCCTGCGATTACGGCACTGTGAATCCGACTTCTATGGGCCTTTGGGGTTTACATTCAGGTGTGTGGTACCGCTTCGAAGAATTTTACTACTCCTCCCGCCTTGAAGGCAGACAGCTCACTGATGAAGAATACTATGAAAAGCTATGCGACTTCGTGGGTACTCTCAAAATTGAAGCTATAATCATCGACCCCTCCGCGGCTTCATTCATTCAGTGCATCCGCCGACACGGCAAATTCAACGTATTACCTGCGAAAAACGATGTGACAGGCGGAATTCGCAAGGTACAAAGCGCTTTCAGGCAGGGTCGAATCCTCATCTCGCCTGTATGCAAAGCGTCAATCAAGGAGTTTTCCCTTTACCGCTGGGACGAGGGTTCGGGGAAAGATACCCCGAAAAAGGAAAACGACCACGCTATGGACGAGATAAGATATTTTGTCCAGACTATTCTGTCACAGGAAACCCCCGACGACTTTTTTGTCTTGTCTGCGACAAGATAGAAAGTCTGTGCCAATGGGTAGCGAGCGGCTCCGCGAAAGCACCGAAGGTGCTTTTCGCGAGTGCGAAGCACTCGCGTGCCGAACGAAGTTCGGCGGCGGAGCCGCAACCCACCTCTTGCAGGAACTCACCCAAAAAAAACTGAAAGTTAAGTTGGGACTGACCCTCTCGGCACACAACAAACATCAAACTTAAAGAAAGGAGATTGTTTTGGCAATAGGAAAGTATAAAAAGCAAAAAGAACTTCCCGATGTGGTTTCAGCACCTCAGACCGGAAAAAGCTCTCATCCCTTTTCCCTGCTAAGCAGTTACGCTGCACAAGGCAACACCGTCTATAACCTTTACAGATCTCTTCGTGAGGCTGTGCCTATTATAGATGCCGCCATTATGAAAACTGTCCGACTGCTTGGCACTTTTGAAGTCAGATGCGAAAACAAAGCAATCGAGCAGGAGTTAAAGTCTTTTCTCTCCAAGGTCAATGTGGGTGGTACCCGTGCCGGTATTGACGCTTTTGTGTCAACCTTTTTTGAACAGCTTCTCACTTACGGCACTGCTGTTGGCGAAATGATAACTGACGACACAACCATAACCCACCTTTTTAACAGCGACCTTAAAGATATCACCCTCACCGAAGGCTCATCGCCTGTTGATATCGTGGTCAATGCTATAGGTGAAAACGGCAAACTCACACCTGTGAGGTACCCCTCACTTGTACTTTTGTCGGTACTCAATCCTGAACCCGGCAAAATCTACGGCACTTCAATTCTCAAGGGTCTGCCCTTTGTCAGCGATGTGCTTCTTAAAATCTACAACACTGTGGGTACTAACTGGGAGCGTCTTGGCAATGTGCGTTTTGCTGTGACATATAAGCCTCAGAACGATGCTATCGACAAGGCTTATGCAAAAGAGAGAGCTATGCAGGTGGCGTCTGAATGGAGCCGTACTATGCAAAGCGGCAGCACAGTCAGAGACTTTGTTGCCATAGGCGATGTGAGTATCAAGGCCATAGGCGCGGACTGCCCTATCCCTGACAGCAATATCCCCGTAAGGCAGCTTCTTGAACAGCTCATAGCAAAGCTCGGAATCCCGCCGTTTCTTCTGGGACTGAGCTGGTCGACAACAGAGCGTATGAGCTACCAGCAGGCTGATATTCTCACAAGTGAAATCGACTTCTACCGTAGAGAAATCACCCCGATTATCACAAAAATCTGCGATATGTGGCTCAGGCTCAAAGGCTATGATTGCGATTTCGAAATCATCTGGGAAAATGTGACTCTGCAGGATATTTCAGAAATTGCTCAAAGCAATTACTACAACGCTCAGGCACAGAAAATTCTCTCAGAAACAGGAGGCAACACCAATGAATAATGAAATCTTAAGTGCTGAAAAAGAGCTGGAGCTTATAAACAACTACACCCGTTCACCCCTAACGTCAGATGATGTTTATATCTTCACCGTCACACTCTGTGACAACGAAATCGACAGAGACTTCGAATGTTTCAGCGTGGAAAGTCTCCACACCCTCAAGGGGCTTTTCGTTGGTAAGACAGGCATTTCAGACCACAGTATGCGCTCAAAGGACCAGGCAGCGAGAATCTTTTACTGCTACATAGAATCTGACCCTCTCAAGAAAACCTCAAAAGGTGAAATCTACACTGCCCTTAAGGCTAAGGCTTATACCGTACGCACAGAGAGCACTAAAACTCTCATTGACGAAATTGACGGCGGTATCAAGAAAGAGGTCAGTATCGGCTGTGCGGTGAACGAAATCACCTGCAGTATATGCGGTAAAAATATGAAGACCCACTCCTGTCAACACATCAAGGGCAAGAAGTACAAAGGTGCTCTTTGTCACGGTATTCTTAAAGAGCCTACCGATGCTTATGAATGGTCTTTTGTGGCAGTGCCTGCACAGAGAAACGCAGGCGTAACCAAATCATTTAACCTGAAGGAGGAAAAGACTATGAACGTTATTGATACTATCAAGTCAATGACCGAGGACTGTGTTTTAGATGCACAGCAGGCAAGTGAACTTAAGGCTTATATCAGCAATCTTGAAGAGCTTGCCAAAGAAGCTCAGTTATACAAAGAACATCTGACAAGTGAAATTTCACGCTTTGCCCGTATCATCATACCCCAGGTAAATGCCAAGCAGTTCACAGAAAGCTGCAAGGCTATGGACCTCGACTCTCTTAAGAAGTTCCACGATGATATGAAAAAGCAGGCAGGCGAAGTTTTCCCGGTCACCACTCAGCTCAGAAGCAAGGCTGTAAACAGTGCAAAACGCAACAACGACTTTATTATTTAAGGAGGATAACAAATGAACCCTGCAAGATTTAACGTAAACGAAACAACCCTTTATACCGAAGCCGATATCAAGGCAGGTATGTCTGTTGAGCTTGACTCAGACGGCAAGGCTGTTATCGCAGGATCAAATTCACGCTTTATCGGTATCTGCACAAAAGCAGAAGGCAACTATATCAGTGTCGCTCTTACAGGTATTGTTACCGTGCCTTACACCGGTTCAGCACCAAGCATCGGTTATGAACTTTTATCCGGCGACGGCAACGGTAATGTAAAATTCAACGGCGGCAGCGAAGTAGATCATCTTGTTTTAAGTGTAAACACTGAAGATAAGCTCGTTACATTTATGCTTTAATTTTAAGGAGGTATTTTAATATGACATTTGACAATATCAGACTCGACAAAGGCCTTTACGGCACATCAAAAAGCTTCACTCAGGCTCTCGAAAACATTGACCCCAGTGAAAACTACATCGGCACAGACCTTGAAGGTCTTGATGCTTATCAGCGCCAGCTCAAAAGATTTGACATCAAGGTAAGCGGTAAAAACAGCGATTCAATCGAAAAGTTCTTCAGAACTTCAGACTCAGCAGCCCTTTTCCCCGAGTACGTATCAAGAGCAGTTGCTCAGGGTATGGAAGAAGCTGACCTTGTTTCAAAAATCACAGCCACAACAACTACTATCGATTCTCTCGATTACCGCACAATCGCTTGCGTACCCGCAAACGACCTTATGCCTCACGTGGTAGCTGAAGGTGCATCAATTCCCGAAGCAAAAATCACAACTCAGGAAAACCTTGTTAAGCTCTTCAAAAGAGGCAGAGTTCTTTCAGCTTCATATGAAGCAATCAAGTATCAGCGTCTTGACCTTTTCACTGTCACTCTCAAACAGCTCGGTGCTGCTATTGCACGCGCTCAGCTTGCTGATGCAATAGGCGTAATCGTAAACGGTGACGGTAACAATGCAGGCGCAGAAGTTATCAAAGTTGCTGAAACAGGTAACATTACATATTCAGACCTTGTTGACTTCTGGAATAAGTTCTCAACATTTGGTCTCACAACTCTTATTGCTGCTCCCGATGCTCTTGCAAAGCTTCTCAAGCTCGGTGAATTCAGAGATGCTTACACAGGTCTTGACTTCCACTCAACAGGCAAGCTCATCACTCCTTTCGGTGCAGAGCTTTATAAGAGTGCAGATGTTCCTGCCGGTACTATTATCGGTCTTGACAAAAACTGCGCCCTCGAAAAGGTTCAGGCAGGCGGTATCGTGACAGAATATGACAAGCTCATCGACCGTCAGCTTGAAAGAGCTTCAATTACTTCAATTGCAGGCTTTGCTAAAATTTACGCTGACGCTTCAAAGACTCTTTCATTAGCATAAGAAAAGGAGGGCATATATGATTAATATAAGCGATGTATATGCCGCACTGTGCACCTATGAAAGCTCCACCGGTTACACCAGCGATGTTCTTCTGCCCTGCTGTGAGCAGGGACTTCAATGGGTGAAAGAAAATCTCAGGGACACTGCCGATGAGAACAGTCCCCTGATTGTTTCAACTGCTGCAGCTATAGCCAACTTCTATTTTTTCCTGAAAAAGCAGGCTGAAACCGACAGCTATGAAAACTACAAGGTCGGTGATATGACTGTCAGTCGTAATCCCGAAAAGGAGCTTAAAATCGCCGAAAGAAAAAGAGACCTTGCCATTGCCCGTGCCCACTCCATTTTAAAAGACGGAGGTTTCTACTGCAGTGGCCAATAAACTTATCCCTCACAAGCTCTTTGATAAATTCGGGGTTAAGATGAGTTATGTTGTTGCCTCTTCGCCAAACAACAGCTTTGACTTTCACGCCTTTCTCCAGCCACTGAGATATAAGAATAAACTTTATCTCAGCGGTGTACCTACAGAACTGGGCTATGACGGACTGAACAAATATCTCCTCATCTGTCCGCCGGATATCGATATGGAGAGTATCGACGGTATAAATTTCAGGCTTTGTTTCGGCGATAAAGCCTTTGGCGTTGACCACTGTGAAACCGTCTATAGCCGTGGCGAACCCTTGTATCTCTGGGCAATTATACACAAGGAGGGTTGATATGCAATATTCAAACAATCTTATCACCCGTCTGATTGAATTTATTAACGAGGACGACAACCTCTCTTCTTTAGGCATAGCCATCAGAGCATATGATACGGTGGGCTTACCCGTACCCATAAACGAAACCTATTTCTCTTTCTCTTGCCAGGAAAATTCCACAACTTTTTCAAAAGATGAGGAAAACTCTCCCCTTCGTAAAGAAAACCTGACAATCAAAATGAGCTGTTTCTCTCCTCTCAAGAAATCTGCTTTCTCAGCTCATAATCTCACCGAGAAAATTATCGATGCCGTATCAGTCAGATTTACTGATAACATCACAGGTTTCAACATAGGTGAAACTGAATATGACGACGATGTAAAAAGCTATAAAATCACAGCTCGCATATATTTTCAGTTTTCTTAATAATACAAGGCTATCGGACAACCGCCCGGTAGCCTTTCTTGTTGACATTACTATTAATTCTGCTATAATTGAACTATAAAAACACGGAGGTGTACCCTATGAATAAGTTGATATCTTTTATTATGTCGCTGTATTTCGCTGTAATGAGTCTGCTTGGCATTCCTTTTTCTGCCCCTGACCTTGAAAAAGGCGAAATGTATCAGGCAAGAGCTACTCAGGAGCAACTTGAACTTTTCACAAAAATCTATGAAAGCGAAACCGCTTACCTTGCATCTATGCAGCTTCCTAACGGTGCTCTGCCGATGACTTATGCCAAAAACGGAAAGCTCAACGTGAATCCTTATTTTGCAGATTTCGCAGCCCTTGCTTTGCTTGACAATGCTGAGAAGTACGCTGACATTGTAGTAAAATATATGGACTGGCACTTCGCTCATCTCAACACTGCCAAGGAAGATTTTAACGGTCTTGACGGTACAATCTATGACTATATAATTACAATGAAAGACGGCAAAATCGAAAGCGAAGTGATATCAACTCCGGAAAAAGCAGATTCATATGATACAACGGATTCTTATGCGGCAACCTTCCTTACTGTAGTTAATAAGTACTTCTATAAGACAGGCGACAGCAATTATCTCTTGTCTCACGCTGAAGATTTAAAGCGAATAACCAATGTTATGTTCGCTACTCTTCAGAACGGACTTACCTATGCAAAACACAACCACAGGGTAAAATACCTTATGGATAACTGTGAGGTTTATGAGGGGTTCTCAGCTTCTTCAAGAATATTTGAAGAGATAGTCCTCAAAGGCAAAACCGAATACACAGATATGCGCGACAAATGCGGTGAACTGAGCTTTACTGTAAGAGATAACATCAACAGCAAACTCTGGAATTATATCGGCGGATACTACTTACCCGGCATAACAGCTTATGTCAGCATACCGACAAAGATTTTCTCCTGGAATACATATTATCCTCAGGCAACATCTCAGCTCTTCCCCATTATCTGCGGTGTTATTGATCCCGGTACTGACAGAGCAAAGAATCTCTATGAAAAGTTCTCAGCTTCATTCCACTGGGAAGCCTTTGATTATCCCGATGACTTCTATTGGGGCGCAAATGTTCAGGCTGCCGCAGTTATGAACGACCTTGACAGTGTGACAGAATATATGGAAAACTATCTGCCCCTGACAGAAAAGCACAGCTGGCCCCTTTATAATATGGATATTGCGAGAACAGCAATGGCGGCAAAAATTATGATTGACAGAAACACAGCAGGAGACTATCCCTCCTGCCACTGATAAACATAAAGGCGAGTAGGTTGACCTACCCGCCTTTTATGTTTAAGCAAAAAACTCAAGAATCTCTTCAATATACCACTTGAGGGTATCATCACCGCTCATAAATATTTCGTGACGTGAGTTTTTAACGTTTTTGATTTTTACATCAGCCTTTTGCGCAAATTTATCTGTGTATTCACCTAAAAGCTGTCGGTCGGTCTCAGGCTTAAAAATAAGCATCTCGCTTCTGATAGCTTTTATATTATCTTCACTTAAAATCTTATCCCTTGCTTCAAGTGATGCCTTGACCCAACTGAAAGATGGTCCGCTTGTCTGATAAAGAAGTTCAGATTTTCGTTTGCTGTGATAGTACTCAAAGCGTGCTTTGCTAGTTGCATCACTGTTTTCCTGAGTCTGATTTTCATCAAATACACATCTGCCGGGAGCCGGTATATTTTTTCCTCCTGCACCGCAGATAAGTTTAGCCACAGTACCTGCCACAAAAACAGGCATACCCATATTACCGCAAATCATCGGTGATGAAAGCACAGCCTTGCTGATGGCATAGGGATATTTCATCATATACAGCAGTGCAACGGTACTGCCGAGAGAATGCGAATAAATATGTATATCTTTATCCTTTGATGCAGGCT
>JAZQZO010000003.1:0-15016 GCA_045634065.1 Acutalibacteraceae bacterium | reverse complement strand
GGGGGAGTGATTTTTTGACATTCGGAGTAATCTGTGTAAGCGACCGTTGCTCAAGCGGTATCTGCGAAGACAAAAGCGGACCGCTTATCAAGGAGCTTGTTGCTCATCTGGGCGAGACAAAAGAATATATACTTGTTCCCGACGAAAAGAAAGAAATTGAAAAAGCACTTATTTATCTCTCGGACGATGCAAAAGCAGATGTTGTTTTCACAACAGGCGGTACAGGTTTTGCACCAAGAGACGTTACTCCCGAGGCAACTCTTGCTGTTATAGAAAGAAACGCTCCCGGTATAGCTGAAGCGATCAGAATGAGAAGTCTTGAAATCACACCGAAAGCAATGCTTTCAAGAGCTGTTTCGGGCATAAGGGGACAAACACTCATAATTAATCTTCCCGGAAGCCCTAAGGCTGTCAGAGAATCTATCGAGGTTGTACTTCCTGTTTTACCGCACGCCGTTGAAACTCTTTCAGGTAACACTCTTTCCTGCGGAGGAAATTACAATGACTGACGAAAAGGAACTGACTCAGGGCTTCAATCTTAAAAATAAAAGTGTCCTTCTGTTAGGAGTAGGAGGACTTGGTTGCAACATTGCCGTTCATCTTGCGGGTGCAGGCATAGGCAAAATTATGCTTTGTGATTTCGATACGGTGAGTGAAAGCAATCTTAATCGACAGTTTTTATATACCGTAAATGATGTCGGAAAAGAAAAAGCCGTGTGTGCCGAGGAAAAGCTAAAACTTTATGCTCCCGAATGTAATGTTTCAGCTTGGATTAATCAGATCGGAAAAGTCGATGACTTGGATTTTGCCAAGAATTGCGATATTGTTTTTTCCGCAGTTGATAACGACAGAACCAGACTTATTTTAAAGAATTTTTCCGACAAATACAGAATACCACTTGTACTTGGCGGAATTGATGGCTTTTATGGTATGGCTTGTCTTTATCTTCCGGGCAAAAGTGATTTTCCGCCAATTTGTAAAACGGAACAACCTGTTGATTTTTCCGTAAGCTCAACAGCAGGAATCATCGGTTCTTTACAGGCGGCACTCGGAATAAGATATCTTCTGACAAAAAATCAGGAAATTTCAAAGAAACTACTGATATACGACGAAACAGATATAAGCACACTTAAATTTAAATAAATATGAGGTGATTGATATGGGTTCAAAATTAAAAGGCTATATGGGCAAGGTTCTTTTTGTAGACCTTACCAATAAAACTCACAGTGAATTTCCTTGGACTGATGAGGACAGAAAAAGAACAATCGGTGGTAAAATTATGGCTGCAGATATTCTTTTGCAGCACATAAAACCGGGTATGAAAGCGTTTGATGAGGATAACTGGATTGTTGTTTCAACAGGCCCTCTTACAAGATGCAAGTCACCCTCATCAACCAGATTCAATATTTCTACCATTTCACCTTTGACAGGCATTCTCACTTCCTCAAACTGTGGCGGACCTTTTGGCAGACGTCTTAAAAAAGCAGGCTGGGACGCTATGGTTATCACAGGTAAGGCAAGTGAGCTCACCTGGATTGAAATTGATGACGACAAAATCACATTCCACGATGTACCCGAAATGAAGGGTATGCTCACAGGTGCGGTGCAAAAACAATTTCCTTCAGGCACAAGTTGCATTGCTATCGGTCCTGCAGGTGAAAATAAGGTGCTTTACTCGGGTGTTTTCAGCGGTGAAAGAACAGCCGGCCGTGGTGGTGTAGGTGCTGTTTTCGGTGATAAAAACCTTAAGGTGGTAACAGCAAAAGGTACTCATATATACCCCGAAATTTATGATAAGGAAAAGCTTGATGAACTTAATAAAGAGTGGGCAATGCAGCTGAAACGCCATCCCATTACAGGCGCTCAGCTTTCAAAGCTCGGTACAGCCGGTCTTGTGGCTCCTATGCAGGCTCATCGTATTCTTGCAACTAAAAACTTTGGTGACGGTCGTTTTGAAAATTTTGAAAAGGTTTCCGGTGAAGAGCTTGCCGAAAAGCATCTTATTAAAAACGGTGGCTGCTACTCCTGTCCGATGAAGTGTGAAAGACGCGTACGTTATGAGGGCAAAAACATCAAGGGTCCCGAGCTTGAAACTCTCGGTCTTTTAGGGCCTAACCTTATGAATGATGATATTGAAAAAATCATCAAATGGAACTATGAGCTTGACGAACTCGGTATTGACACAATTTCTGCTGCAGGCTCAGTTGCTTTCGCGATGGAGCTCAACGAAAAAGGAATGTGGGATTGCGGTCTTGAATTCGGCAAGACTGATAATCTCAGTGAGGTATTCCACGATATCGCTTACAGGAGGGGTATCGGTGATATTCTTGCTGAGGGTACTAAGAGAATGAGTGAACGCTTTGGCGGCAAAGAATTTGCGATCCACGCAAAAGGCCTTGAACTTGCCGCTTATGAGCCCAGAGGTGCCGTAGGTCACGGCCTTGGTTATGCTACTGCAAACAGAGGCGGTTGTCACCTTAATGCAGGTTATATGGTGGTGCTCGAGGGTCTCGGACTTAATATGGACTCCTACACTCCCAAGGGTAAGGCAGGGCTTGCAATCACTTTCCAGAATGTTATGGAGGGCGCTTCAGCAGCAGGCTTCTGTGTATTTACGTCATATGCTATTCTCCCTTGGTTTATCGTCAATAAACCTGCAAGCCTTATGACAAGAGCAGTGCAGACAGTTTTCAAATATTCCGCTCCGGTTTTATATCCCGTGTTGCAGTTCCCTGAGGTACTGGCAGTTAATATTCCTCTTGTGCAGTATCCTCGTGTACTTAACGCTTCAACAGGTCTTCATTACACTGCCGGCTCATTCATTAAAGCGGGTGCATATGGCTACAACGTTGAAAGACTTGCCAATATTATTCTCGGTCTTCCTGTTGGTGAAGATACAGACACTCTTCCAAAACGTCTTACAGATGAAGAGCAGGTACCCGGTGACAAGAGAACAAAGGTACCTCTTGATAAGATGAAGAAAAGCTATTACATTATGCGTGGTTGGAAGAACGGCGCTCCCACAATGCGTACCCTTAAAAGACTCGGTATAAAGGTACCCGAATGTGCAAAGGAGGTATATCCTTATGGTAAAGGTTAAAATTTTCGGAGTTATCCGTTCAACAACAGGCTTCGGCTATCTCGAAGTGGATGCAGAAAATGTACAGAGCATTTTCGATGCAATATCCGAAAAGATGAAAAAGGGGTATTACGAAGACCTGAAAAAACAGGAAGAAATGAAGAATGACCCTAAAAAGAAGTACTGGCCTGAAAGAAACGCAGCACTTGAACCTCATAAAGAACTTAAATTCGGAGATGCTATTGTTTACGTTAACGGTGACAGATGTATGCGTAAAAAGAAGAAACTTTCAGACGGTGATGAGGTATGGCTTCTTTCACCCGCAGCAGGCGGCTGATTAAAAACACACATAATATAAAAAGCTACAAGTCTGGAAACAGATTTGTAGCTTTTACTTCATTTTGATGCTGGATATGATTATGAGAATATTGAACTGAAATCTGAAAAAATTTCATCGAATGCCTTTATCATAGGAATAATATCATCAAAATCCAAGGCTCTGTGGTCAAAGGCGATACAAATAGGAAGTATGGAACGAATGACAATTTTATCTTCACCGTTTTCGGTTATAACAACAGGCTTTTTTGTAACTGCACCGATTGCGTAGGCTGTAACCTGAGGTGGTATAATTTCAAGCATAGCTCCCGCACCCTTCTGATTAGGATAAAGCGAACCGAAGTTGGTTACCATAACAGTACCTTGCTTAAGATCATCGACAGTTACACGCTTATGTCTGGGGATTGAATAGTGTTCTTTGATTTCTTTGGCTTTGAATTTAAGTCTGTCTTTACCTGTCAGTGAGCCTATCGCCCTGTAAAAAGCAAGAATAGGATGTCCCTTGCACAGCTCAATGAGCGTATCTCTTAAGGATACTTCAAACATTGCGTGCTCGAGATTTGAATTATCCATTTTCTTTTTAAGATTATCAATATATTCGGTCATTTCATAAATATTTTTGTTTCCGAAGTCAATAAGGTTTACCGTCATCATTTCTCCGTTAGGAAAAATCATAGGCATGCCTGATGGGTTTCTTTACAATTATATTTTTTCAACTGACCTCTTGTAGCTTCAATAATGTTATCAAGCGTATAGTCCTTTCTGCCTTCAGGTGCGAAATGTACCGGCACAGATGAAGAAAAGTTTCTTATGGAGTCTGTAGGAAAAATCTTTCTGATGTTACACGGCACATCAATTGTTACGGTATCATTTATTGATTTTTCTTCTGTATTAATCATAGAAAGAATAAGTACAGCATTAAGAAATTCGGTAATGGTAACATTCTTTTCCTTGCAAATATTTTTAAGTGGTTCGACTTCAATAAGACCGTTAAGATAGTTCTGATAATTATCATCAAAATTTCTTGGAAGAACGTAAGCTCTGTCACGATTCGGCTTTTGAACTTTTTCCTTATTTTTATAACGTATATAAGGGTTTTCCATTTAGGTTTTGCTTGGAGCAATATCACCGAAGCGTATTCCTGGAAATTCACTTTTGTCAACACTGCCAAGCACCATATACTGTGCAATAACAGCTTTAAGAATTTCAAGAAAACCTGTACCGTCTCCGTAAATGTGGCTTGCTTCAATGGAAATTCTGCGTTTATGATAAAGAAAAACCATTTCAGGCTTCCCGAATCTGCCCAGTCTTCTGAGTGCAGCGGGACAGTATTCTTCGGGCATAACCGCAGGAAGACTGTTGGTTTTCCCGAGATATGTCCAGAAAAAGCCTTTTTTATTTCTGTACATACAAATGGGATATCGCGGCATAGTCAATTTTACTGCTTTCTCAAGGCGCTCGGGATCTATCTCCTCATTTTTGAAAACAGCAGATATTCTGAAGATGCGCGAATTATAATTATCATCGATTGCAGAGAACATAATTGCCGCAGTATCATTTCGCATCCATTCGTATTTTTTCATAGTTACACATCCATTTATTCAGATTACATTATAAGTTTAAATTCCAAAAATCCAAATTCAGACAATGGATTATGAAGTTTATGTTAATTAAGCTCTTAACAAAAAACGCTCACGAAAAACTTGAACCCTAAGAGAAGATTAGAAGTATCATTAGTGTATCAAGTTTATCTGAATATAAAACTGTACTAGTAATTTTAAAAATTCGAATAAGTTTAACAAAATAGTCAATTTTTTTCTGGTTACTTTGCTATATTATTAATATAAACAACTGAAAGGAATAATAATATGAAAAAAGCAATTGCACTGGCATTAGCCGCTACAGCCACAGCAACCGGAGCTGGACTTTTAGCTTACAATAAGGTAACCACTGTTAATTTCGGTGATATTATCATTGACGGCATCCCCGAGAAAACAGCTGATGCTGTCAGAATTATGTCCTTCAACCTTAGAAGCATAAACGACAAAGAAGGCAGTATAAAAAACCGTTCAAAGATTGCTGCTTCTATTATAAAGCAGTACACTCCCGACTCTTTAGGTGTTCAGGAAGCAACGGGTCAGTGGATGGATATTCTTCTTGATGTCCTTACTGATAAGTATAACTATGTCACACAGGCAAGAGATACAAAAGGCTACCACACAGAGCATAATACGCTCTTCTATCTGAAAGATAAATACACATTAATAGACAGTGGGACAATTTGGCTTTCAGAAACACCCGAGATTAAATATACCAAGAGCTTTAACAGCAACTGCTACAGAATCGCTACTTGGGCAACCCTCGAAAATAAACAGACGAAAAAAAGATATACTCATCTTAACACTCATCTCGATCATATCCTTGAAGAAACAAGAGTACGTCAGACTGAAGTGCTCATTGACAAACTCAAGAAACTTCAGTGTAACAGCAAAGTTGTCTGCACAGGCGACTTCAACACTGAACCCACAAGCGAAGTTTACACGAAAATGACAGCAATAACAGCTGACTCCAAGTCTATGGCCAAAACCGGTGACAGTGGCATAACCTTC
This sequence comes from Acutalibacteraceae bacterium, assembly GCA_045634065.1. Taxonomy (GTDB): domain Bacteria; phylum Bacillota; class Clostridia; order Oscillospirales; family Acutalibacteraceae; genus UBA6857. The sequence continues at coordinate 8,992 of JAZQZO010000003.1, read as the reverse complement.
CACGGTTACGGCAAGATTTCCGATGAACTTGCAGGTCCTATTGATTATATTTTTGTACCTGTAGAGTCCGAGGTTGAAACCTACAAAATCATCCGTAACACAGCAAAAAATATGTACCCTTCAGACCATTACCCAATTATCGCAGACGTTGTATTATAACAATACGAACTCGGAAATCACTGATAAATAAACTTTTGCCGTCCTTGTGACAGCGTTTTTTCTGCGCAGAAAATAATCTTGACAGATAAATCATTTATTGATAAAATAGCCCTAAATGACATTTGTCAACAATTTTAATTTAGGAGAAATACTATGCTAAAAAAAGATACATTCGCCCTTCGCCCGCCTATGGGCTGGAACAGTTGGGACTGCTACGGTGCAGCAGTTAACGAAGAACAGCTTCTGAGCAATGCTGAATATATCAGAGATAACCTTAAAGATTACGGTTGGGAGTATGTGGTCTGTGATATTCAGTGGTACGAACCCAAAGCAACCTCTAACTTCTATAACAACTTCACCGAGCTGTGTATGGACGAATATTCCCGTCTTGTCCCTGCAGTGAACCGTTTCCCATCATCGGCAAACGGAGTTGGCTTCAAGGCTATTGCTGATAAAATTCACGCTATGGGACTCAAGTTCGGCATACATATTATGAGAGGTATCCCCCGTCAGGCTGTACATCATAATACATCTCTTAAGGGTACCAACAAAACTGCACGCGAAATCGCATCAGGCTTTTCCGTCTGTGCCTGGAACACAGATATGTACGGCGTTAAGCATTGGGAGGAAGGCGCTCAGGAATACTACAACAGCCTTTTCGAGCTTTACGCTTCCTGGGGTGTTGACTTCGTTAAGGTTGACGATATTGCCAACACCGAGTTCAAGCCTCACGACCCTTACAGTGCAAGAGGTGAAATTGAGCTTATCCGCAATGCTATCGATAACTGCGGACGAGATATGGTACTCTCCCTTTCACCCGGCCCTGCCGTAATCAGTGAGGCTTTTCACCTTTCACAGAACGCCAATATGTGGCGTATGACAGGTGACTTCTGGGACCACTGGGATAAGCTTTTAAATATGTTCGAGCGTTGCGAAAAGTGGGCACCTCACGTAAAAGAGGGTTCTTGGCCTGACTGCGATATGCTTCCTCTTGGTAAGATAAGCAAAAACTGTTCTTGTCTCGGTGACAGAGACAGATATACAAATTTCACCCCTGACGAGCAGAAGACAATGCTGACTTTATGGTCGATTTTCCGTTCACCTCTTATCTTAGGCGGTGAACTTCGAGAAAACAGACCTGAAGATTTAGAGGTTATTACCAACAGAGATATCATAGAAATCAACCAATACTCCTCAGCTAATGAACAACTCAGACGAAACAGAAATGAAGCTGTCTGGACTTGCCTTGACAAGAACGGCAAGAGAGTTATTGCTATGTTTAATCTCAGTGACGAGGAAAGAGAAATCAGCCTTGAGCTTAAGGAATTTGGTTTTGAGGTTGGCAATGCTACAGAGCTGTGGACAAAAGAAGAAATCAGCGTGGGTGATACACTGACTATGAGTGTTGCACCTCACGGGGTTAAAATAGTAAAAATAACATCGCGTTTTTGATTCTTTTTGCGCGAGAGGAAAAAGAAATACCACGCGGTTAGCAAAATAAAAAAGCGAAGTAGCAGACTTGGTATCTGCTACTTTTTTTTACTATACAAAAAGAGACGCGAAAGTAAATTCGCGTCCCATTGAAATTGTTTTTCATCTGCCCTCACCGAGGGGCATTCTTTTTCCTGTCGCGGTTAACCTCTCCGTCAGACCTTAGTTCTGCCACCTCTCCTTTCAGGCGAAGCAAGGCGAATCAAAAACGCGATGTTATTTCGCGAACACTCTGAAAAGTGGCAGACACGCTGAGAAGAAAGTCTTATAGCTTTCACAATAATCGGCACTTGCCTTGTTTCTCTTGCATCCTCCTGCTCTGCATAAAGGATAAAACTGACACTTTTTGCACTTCTCAGGAACGGCAATGCTTTCTTTAATAAACTCGAAAGCCAACTTGCCCTTTGCCATTTCTTCAAGCGTCAGGTCATTGATATTTCCAAGGCACCACTCATCTGTGCAATAGAAGTCGCAAGGATAAACATTACCGTTACCCTCAACCACAAACTGATGAGTACAGTGCCCCATAAGACCGCATTGTTCTGCCTTTTCGCCAAGATACATTCTTACCCAGTTGTCAAACTGTCTGATGCTGATATAATTCCCTCTGACAAAATCTTTGACATAGAGATTAAATATACGAATGAGAAAATCACTGTATTGCTTCGGGGTCATATAGAGTTCACTCTCGGTGTTGTCGCCCATTGGTCTCAGACACGGAATAAACTGCAAATAGCCATAGCCCTGACTGCGGAAATATTTATAAACCCTCTCTGCATTTTCAGCGCAATACCCTGTGAGTACTGTAAGAATATTGAACTCGGTTTTATGCTTTTTAAGTTTATTAGCAGCAGTGATAATCTTATAATATGAATTTTGACCATTGGCATCAACACGGAACTTGTTGCCCTCATAATCACCGTCAAGACTAAGGCCCACAAGAAATTTGTTCTCTGTGAAAAACCTCGCCCACTCATCATTTATAAGAGTACCGTTAGTCTGCAGTGAATACAAAATCTCACTGCCCTTTGTGTTGTACTTCTCTACAGTTTCGGTGAAAAACCTAAAATAGTCCATACCCGCAAGCAGCGGTTCACCACCCTGAAAAGCAAAAGCAACACTTGAGCCCTCAGCAAAACTGAGGGCATCTTTTATTAGTTTTTCGGCCGTAGCTTCCTTCATTTTGCCAAGAGAGAAAACCTCTCGGTTAGCCGCAACATCACAGTAAAAACAGTATTTACAACGAAGATTGCAAAGGCTTGAAGCCGGCTTTATCATTATAGACAGCGGTGGCATTATTTAATAATACCTCTTCTGTTGTCTTTGAAAGACTGCTGGATACCCTTGAGTTCTTCATTCATCTTAGCTGAAATTTCAGGGTAAACAGTTGTACGGTTGTAGTTTTCCTGATAGTCATCGGTGAGGATGTGGAGCCAGTTTTTACGGCTCTTATCAAAGAATGCAGAGTTGTCGTTGGGAGCTTTATCGAAATATTTCAGTGTGATATATTCCCTGTCAAGAATCTCATAATCATAGTCGGGATACATATCCTTAACTGTCTGTGAGGGCACTGTGTACTGGATAGCCTTGATGTCCTCGCGCTTCATATGGAGAATGGGGTGTTCTTCTGTGTGTACCACGCTATCATTTTTGATTACAGGCACAAAAGAAACACCGTCGATTTCACGATCAGATGGCATTACATTGCTTTCGCCGCCATTGGTGATACCGCAAAGCTCAATAAGTGTTGGGAAAAAGTCAACAAAAGTTGCGCTGTTACTTCTTGTGCCACCCTTTTCAAAGAGACCACCATTGTTATCCCATCTTATCATAAACGGTACTTTCTGACCGCCTTCGTAGGGCAGATATTTAGCACCGCGAAGGTCCGCTGTGCTACCCTCGAGAGCAGGACCGTTGTCACTTGAGAAGATGATAATTGTATCTTCAAGTACACCGAGCTCTTCCATTGTATTAAAGAGTTCACCGAGATATGTATCAAACTCTGTGATACAGTCAACATATGTACCCATTCCGCTGACACCGTCATAGTCATCGCCTGCAAAGACAGGACCGTGAGGCCAAGGTGTTGCATAATAAGCAAAGAAAGGCTCATCGCTGTTTGTAACTGTATCGGTAATCCAGGTGTTGATTTCTTCGTGAATCCACTCGGTAAGTTTGCTCTGATCTTTCTTGCCGTTTTCGTCTTTCATTTCGTCTGTGCCGTGTACGATAGTGTATTCACCGTTTTCTTCAGACACGTGATAGAAAGGTTTCATATCGTTAACGTGGTGTGAACCGTAGAAATAGTCAAATCCCTGATTTGTGGGAAGGTACTCGCCGTAGTCACCAAGATGCCACTTGCCGAAAGCACCTGTGGCATAGCCTGCCTGTTGGAACACTTCTGCAATAGTGATTTCATCACCAAGCATACCGTCAACATTGTTGCCCATCTCAAATGAGTTGTAAACTCTTGTCTGTGCGAACGGACTGAAAGTTGAAACTGTAGGATAAATAACATTATCAGCATAGCCTCTGTAGGGATAGCGACCTGTAAGAGCTGCAAAACGTGCAGGTGAACAAACTGAATAGCTGGAATAGAAGTTTTCAAAGTTAAGACCGTTTTCACCGATAGAATCCATATTGGGAGTTTCGTAGATAGCTCCGTTAAGTGAAGTATCGCCGTAACCCATATCGTCCATCAAAATAACGAGCACATTGGGTTTGCCCTGAGTGTTTTTGTCAACACCGTCAAGGTAGTCATCGTGACCGTCCCAAAGTCTGTCTGTAACGGGTTTTGTGCGAAGATTGCCTGTGAGTACGCTTAAAACTGATGATGCCATAAGAAGCACACTGAGCACTGCCGAAAGAGCACCCTTAACGCCTGACTTCATATCTTTTTTCTTAGATACAAAGAAAAGAGCAATAAGAGATGCAATAGCAGGAAGACCTAAAAGGAAATTACCTGCAAGTCTTGTAAGGATACTGCCCGCGCCTGTAAAGAGAGGATTATCAGCACTTGACCAGCCTGCAAGGCCTGAACAGAATGCACCAAAGCCAGCATCTGCACCCCAGATAACGTGAAAAAGATAAAGACCGATGAATGAGAAAGCATAACCTAAAACCATCGGCAGATATACTTTCTTTTTAATGATGAGTGAAAGGAACATAATAGCTGACATTATACAGCAATAAAGAAGGCTTACAAGACCGACAAGATTCTGTCTTGTAGCAAGCTGAGCTACCATAATTCCGAGACCTATAACCATAAGAATTATAGGAAAAACCTTTTTTGATTTGTCGAGTGAAAATTTATTTTCCATAATTTTCATTCCTTTCTCCATAATGTATTAATTATATCTTAAAGAAAAGTTATAGTCAACAGTTAATTTAGTTAAAAGCACCCTGCCGAATCGGCAAGGTACCACTGTTATTTTATGCTTTTATAGTTTTTAACAGCATTGCGAATTACTGCTTCGCCATATTTTTTGCCCGCCATTCGCACAACCGAGAACTTCGGATAACGATAGTGCTGTTCGGTATATACAATGAGTCCGAGATAGATTTTCATAAGATAGAGTCTCTTTAGCTGATTGCTGTCAAAGGTGAGCTTTTCATTAGCCGCAGAGTTGTAACCGTTTATGAGGTAACTGTTTTTCTCCACATCAAAAGCACCCGTGTAATCAAGCGAAATTAAATCACCCATTACATCGCCCAACATTGCTCTTTCACAGTCGATAAGGGCATAGAGTTTCTTGTCTTTTATTACGATATTGCCTGCCCAAAGGTCGAAATGCACATAGTGAGGTGTATGCACGGTTTTAAGCAGATCTTCACTCTCGGCAAAAATCTTTCTTATTTCACTAAGACAAGGAATCTTCGCCTTTTTAGCTTCAGCGTTTTTTATAACATTCTCAGCCATAGAGAAATAAGCTGCATCCCAAGTATCTTTGAGTGAGTTTTGTATGTAACCGAATCCCTCTTCGCAGGCTATGTTGTGCATTTCAGCCATTGCTTTTCCCAAAGAATACATAACCTGATTGTTTTCATCTTTAGTGAGTTTTACTGAAGAAAGCATAGTTCCTTCAACAAACTCCATAATAAGATATCGGTAGTCGCTGTTTTCATCGCAGTCATACCCATACACCTTTGGGAAATGCACACTTTTAACCTGTGCGAATTTCTCATAGAAATACACTTCACTCTTAATGAGATTTTTCTCATATGTCAGCACCTGCACATCCTCTGACGGTGCAATTTTAACTGCATAGGTTTCTCCCTCTTTTGTGGTGACTTTCAGCACAGAGTTGAACATTCCGCCTTTTAGATCAGAAAAAGCTTCAACTTCTCCGAGTCCGTGTCTGAGAAATATTTTATTAAGGGTTTCTTTGTCTATGCTCCTTTTGGTTTTTGACATAATATTCACCTGCCGATTGATTATAAATTTATTATAACTATAGTTTTACCTTTGTCAACTTTGCTCTGTACATTTACTCTCTTTTGTGATATTATATCAGAAGTAAAACATTGGAAGGTGCAGAATGTTTATTTTAAATGAAGATATCCTTGCTTTAAACGGCAAGATTAAAAAATTAGCTTTCAGCGACAGAAAGGATAAAACTTTCGAGTACGCCAAAATAACCGCCCGACCTTTTGAAACCAAACAGGGCATAAAGTGGCAGCTTGAAAAGCACAAAAACAACCAGGTCTTTCACGAAAATTTAAGTGAAGAAGACTTTCTGCTTTGGTGCGAGACTACGGGCAAAAGCGCCTATAAACAGGCGTGTCTGACTGCCGAGGGAACAACTGTGCAATATACTATTTTCCCCGACAAGACCAAGCGTAAGGTTACCGGCAATGATATAAAAAAGGTAGAACCTGCAAAACACAACAAAGAGAAAAACTATATCCTGCCCCAGGGTAAGAATATACCTGCCCTTGTGGATCTGGGTGTTTTCGGCAAGGACTTTATGGTGGTCGCCAGCAAATATGACAAATATAAGCAGATTAACCGTTTCATCGAAATCATTGACGACAGTTTTTCCAAGATGAATAAAGACGAAGTGACCATCCTTGACTTCGGCTGTGGTAAATCTTATCTGACTTTCATCGTTTATTACTACTTCAGCGAAATAAAAAAAGTCAAAGCCAAGGTTTTAGGCTTTGACCTTAAAGAAGATGTAGTTAAAAACTGCAACGAAATCGCAGAAAAATACGGCTATGATAATCTCAAATTCTATGTCAACGATGTAACCAAAGGCGAAGTATATAAAGATAACGTTGATATGGTTATCACCCTCCACGCCTGTGATATCGCAACGGACTTTGCTCTCTATCACGCTATTAGTCACGGTGTAAAGCATATCTTTTCCGTACCCTGCTGTCAGCACGAGGTCTGCTCTTCAATCAAAAAAGGCGGCGACTTCGATTTACTTCTCACTCACGGACTTATCAAAGAGCGTTTCTCTGCACTTCTGACAGACAGCATCAGAGCTGAAATTCTCAAAAAGTGCGGATATGAGGTTGATATCATAGAATTTGTTGACTTCGCACATTCACCGAAAAATCTTATGCTCAGATGTAAACTAAAAAAGAGTACTGTGCCTGACCTTAGTGAAATCGAAAATCTTATGGCAGCTTACGGTTTTAAACAAAAGCTCTATGACCTTGTTAAGAATAAATCTTAATTCTGATATTAAGGAGAAAATAAAATGCTGAATTTAATTAAAAGAAATACTCCTGCAATTGCAGACTCTTTCATTCTGGAAACTACAGACAGAATAAACGGTAAAAACTATTACGAAATAAGTGAAAAAGACGGCAGAGTACTCATAAAAGGTGACTGCAAAATCAGTCAGGCTATGGGTTATTATGCTTATTTGAAAAAATATTGCAGAGTAAACTATGCTCACTGCGGTAACACTCAGCTTAATGTTACAGAAGCACCTGTACCCACAGAAACTACCTTACATATTATCGACCAGGAAAAGAGAGCTTATCTCAACTACTGCACCCTCTCCTACTCTATGCGCGCGTGGCAGTGGGATAAATGGGAAAAAGAAATTGATTTTATGGCTATGAACGGCATCAATATGCCCCTGAGCGTCGTCGGCAACGAAGCTACTGTTTTCTATACTCTTCTTGATTTCGGAATCAGTGAAGAAAAAGCACTTTCATTCATCGCAGGCCCCTCATATTATGCTTGGCAGATGATGACAAACCTGGATTCCTTTATGCACATTCCCGATAAAAAATATATCGACAAGCGTCTGGAACTCGGCAGAAAAATCATAAACCGTCAGGTTGAACTTGGTATGACACCCATTCAGCAGGGCTTTGCAGGTCATATCCCCGCGTTTCTTAAAGAGGTTTTCCCCGACTCAAATTTACAGCAGCTTCCCACCTGGTGTGGCTATCCCGGCACTTGTCAGTTTGACCCCCTCGATAAAAACTTTGCTGTTTTCGGCAGAGCTCTTCTCGAAAAACAAAAGGAGCTTTTCGGTGCATATCACTACTACGCATCTGACCCATTCCACGAAAACGAGCCACCTGAAGACGGCGATATCTATCTTGCAAATGTCGGCAAGACTATTTCTAAGATGTATTCCGACTTTGATAAGGATGCAACCTGGGTAATGCAAGGTTGGTCTCTTCGTGAAGAGATAGTCAAGGCAGTTGACAAAGACAAGCTTCTCATTCTCGACCTTGACGGCAGCAAGAGTGAAAAACACAAGGGCTTCTGGGGCTACAGCTTTGTCTGCGGTACCCTTCACAACTTCGGTGACAGAAACTCCCTTCACGGCTCAGCTGAACTTTTAGCTGAAAATCAGTACGCTGTAAGAAAAGATAAGTACCCCTCAGAGGTTGGCACAGGTCTGTTTATGGAAGGCTTCTTCCAGAATCCTCTTTACTACGACCTTGCGTTCCACACTATCACTCAGGATAAAAAAGTTGGCCTTGACGAGTGGCTCAAGGACTACGCTGAAAGACGCTACGGCAGTGAGGAAAGCTGTCTTAAGAATGCAGTTTTTGCCCTTCGTGACAGTTGCTACAATCCCAAGTGCATCGGCAGAGAGACCAGCTCAATCATCGCCGCAAGACCCTCTACCACTCACTATCACACAGCCCCAAACGACCACGTTGAGCTCAGATACGACAACAAGGTACTCTTCAAGGCTGTCACAGAGCTTCTTAAGGCTGAAAATGCCACTGCCGACGGATACAGATTTGATGTCTGCGATATACTCAGACAGGTGCTTTCCAATAAAGCCAAAGAGGTGTACTTTGCCATAATGGAAAGTTTCAGACGTCACGATAAAGAGGCTTTCGAAGATAACTGTTCACT
>JAZQZO010000002.1:0-9335 GCA_045634065.1 Acutalibacteraceae bacterium | reverse complement strand
GAGTATTTGTGCTATGGTCAGCATTACCTTGGCAATATTCAAAAACAACTTGACCATCTTTAAGAACAAGCACTCCACCTTGAAAATCTCTCGGAATAATATTTTCAAATGGTTTCATAAAGATTTCTCCATCAAATTCTTGTTTATCGGGATGATTATAACACATTCAAAGACAAAAAGCCACCCTTACGGATAGCACAGATTAAACTTATATTTACCGGGATCTATACAAACAAGTTATCTTTTTGCTCGGCAACTGTTTTATCAGGGTTCTGAATAATAATCGCACTATCGTAATCGGAATCAGTACCAATAAAAGTATTATCTCTGATGCTGATATCATAAACCTGCGGTGTAAAGATTATGTATCCACGGCTTTTGCCTGAAAGCTGTGAAGGGCCGTCGAAAATATTACCGATGATTTTTATACCATTGTGAGCACAGTCTCCGTGATGCCCTATGGCAGGAAAACCTGCACACTTGAAAATATTGTTCCTGATTACAATGTTACGGCAAACAGTATCATCATTGCAAAAATCAATAAGCTCACCGTCACAGTTATACACAGGCCCGTACGAACCATAACGGGCAAGGTCAAGCTGAACAAGCTCATTTAAAAGCTCAGGATGAATACTCGTATAGCTGTGTCCGTCAAAAACACAGTTTTCTATCACAGCGTTTTCAGTGGAGTTGATTTCAATAAAATGCCACTGTGAGCAATGAACAAATCGGCAATTTTCAATGCGGATATTTTTGCAATGAACGGTATTTATCAACGTCGATTTTTCTGTGATGCTTACGTTGCCGTCAAAGACACCACCCGAAATCATCACATCGTGAGTACCCGAATATCCGTCCCACTCAGGCTCGGAATATGAGGCAAGGAGATATCTTGTTGTAGCTTCTCCATTATCGCTTCGCAGTATAACCGCTTTATCGGAAAATTTCAGGTGCTGATTTGAATAATAAATTAGTGTCGCCGAGATAAGATATGTTCCGTCAGGAAAATATACAGTACCGCCGTTTTTCACCTTGTCAATGCAATACTGCAAAGCTTTTGTGTCGTCGTGTATGCCGTCAGCATATACGTTTTTGTTGTCTGTAACCTTAATAAAGTTCATTTTTATACCTCATTTGTTTGGTAGTTATGGCTAATGAATTGTAGTTGGAATTTGCCTAACTCCCGATAATTCTTTTAAGAACCCAAATTGTTCTGTTGTAACAATACGCACTAATTCATCCATTGTTTGATGGTACTCATTCTCATAATGCGAAAATGTATCAGTTTTTTGTAGTTTAAAACCTATAGAAAGATATAAGAAAACAAGAACTTATTTTTCTGGATAATTATAACACATTTAAATACAAAATGCCACCCTTTAGGATGGCACAAATTCATTTATTAGTCATCGCAATCTTACCATATTAAATCTACCGTTATCTTTCAGCCACTTATTTCATCTCCTATATTTAGGAAGCACTTTCGCAGAAGGCACAAAAAGACCTTGAAACTTTTACATTTCAAGGTCATATAATCAAACGTGCGATTTTTTCGCATATTTTAAAGAGTACATATCATTTGATGTAAGTTTGATGTATGATGTAAATTCATTAGGTCCACCAAACAATAGAACAGTACGTTTTGGTAATATATAGTAACTTATAATACCGATAAAGATGCCTTATTTATCCAATGACTTCATTGTGGGGATTTGTTACCAAGGTAAAAAGGGGTATTTTTCATAACTTTTTACAAGTTTTCAAAAGGCTCCAAAATGCCCGCAACCCTTGTATTTACTGGGATTTCGGGAAATTTCCTTGTTCACATAACTTTTCGTTAAGTTAGTATAACGTCATGGGATTTTGGGGTAAAATTGGGGTATAAATTGGCTATGAATTTAAATCTGATTTTTACGGTTGTTTCCCCTACTTGACTTTAAATATTATAGCATATTTTCTTACGAATTGCAAGGGTGATTGTCAGGGTGGTTTCAGGGGTGATTATACGGCATAAATCCTTTGCATAATTATCTTCAATTCGTTTGCTCATTTTTTCACCTCAAACAAATTTGCTTTGTGGCAACTTTATACATAGTTGATTATTCGCCCATAAAAGTGTAATATATGGTTGATTATTCGCTATGTTTTGTGTATACCGAGGCAAAACATTAGTTTTGCGATTTTAACCCTAAAAACTTTCAAAACAGCAGCTTTTATTATGAAGTTCCGCATATTATTTTAAATTCATACTTAAACGGCAAAGTAGAATAACACTAAGAAAGAGTGGCAACCGCCACTCTTTCGTCATTTTATTAATTTGTAACGAGTCATCACAATATTGATAATCTCTTTGCTTCTCACTTTCATATTTAGTTCACGAAGAATACTGGTTATCATCTCTTCTGTAATTTCAGGTATAAACCTACGATACTGAGGATATACTGCAATAAGCTCATTAAAGAGAGTAATAAGTATATCTTTTTCTGTTGCCTTATTTGTAGGATAACCACGAGCTATGAGAGCCATATTGTTATCAAAATTAGGAGCTAAACCGATAAACTTGCCTATTTTGGTATCTCTGAGAAGACCGAAGTTGTTAGTGTGTCTGTCAGGATTAGCAGTAATCGTATCAAGGAAAATCATTCTGACATAATCTTCTATTGCTTCAGGACAGATGCTTTCCAAAGTCTTAACAACAGCTAAATAGTCTTCATCGTCACCCATAAAGGTTGAGGCAGGTTCAAAATTGACCTTTGCTGAATCGGTAAAATCCAAAGATTTAATAACACCATCACCACGCTCGTAATGAGCCATATTCATTCCAAGAGCTTTACCAAGTTCATAAATGAACAACTCGGAAAAAAGCTCATCATGAGTAGCTTTTTTATGCATCCACCACTTACCGTCACGAAGCTTCCAACATTTTTCAAAACTACCAATATTGGTAAGTTCAGGAGTTTTACTATACTTGCTCATTGCCGCTTTGTTAAAACTGTCATAGGTACCCTTAAGAGCAAGATTTGAAAAGAAGTCATTATCAAACTTTACATCATCATAAGTTAGATCTGAGTCGATTGGGCGTACCCAATAGTTATCAGTAATAGTTGCACCGTTAACATGGACAACAGTTGAAATATCGTCTCTTTCAGCAAGACGAAGAGCTTTTTTAAGAAGGCGTGAGTTGGCACGATGGCTATCTATCGCTCTACTCTCAAGCCACATTTCAGCATTATTTATTCGCTTAAGATACATAGGAAGCAGAGCATTATCGATAACACTAAGACAGTTATTTTCCCATACTGCCACAAGCGTATTGCCGCTTAAAATTTCAAAAGCTTTTTTATTCATCTGACTCACTTCCTTTCTGTTTTGATTATTTTATCATAAATTTTCGTAAATATCAAGACTAAAGAAAGCGTGGCATCCACCACTCTTTCTTTTATCTTTTATTAAGTAATAATGACTCATTATGCTGTTAATAATCTCTTTGCTTCTGACCTTTATGAAGAATATCAACTATCATATCTTCCGTAATTTCAGGTATAAGCTTATAAAAATTTCAAGGCTCCCTGTTTCGGCATAAACCGATTCAAGGAGCTTTTATTTAGTGGAACATCTGGTAAAAAACAAAGTCCCGAAAACTATTTACTTATAAAATATGGATTTATTCAGCATTGTATGGTATAATTATTAAGCAATTAAATTATATCGGAGGAAAGAATGAACGATATATTTGAAGAGTATTTGAGAGAAAAAGAGCCACAGAAAAAAGAAAAAGGCTATGCCTGGCATACAGCAATAGGTCTTCAGGCCGTAGATGGCCTTAAAGCAAGCGATTATCTTATAGATACCGCCAGAAGAAATATAGAAGGCGACATCACCTTTGAAGAGGCCAACCAGCTTATTAATAGTTATTACAAAGAGAATATATCTCATACAGGAAACGACAGAACAGAAGAGGCGGATAAGGTTTCAGTACGTATTGCACAGCTCCTTTCAGAAAAGTCCTTTGTTATGTCCCCTGCTCAGTATGTATCAATTCATACAAGACTTTTTGAGGGTATTTACAAGCATGCAGGTAAAATCAGAGATTATAACATAAGCAAATCCGAATGGGTTCTTGACGGCGATTCCGTTATGTATGGTGGTGCGTCAGATTTAAGAGCAACTCTTGATTACGATATTTCACAAGAACGTGACTTTAGTTATAAGAATCTTTCATTAGAACAAACAATAAAGCACCTTGCTGTTTTTGTTTCCCGTCTTTGGCAGATTCACGTTTTTTCCGAAGGCAACACCAGAACAACTGCAGTTTTCTTTATAAAATATCTTCGCACACTCGGCTTTGATGTTACCAATGATATTTTTGCTGAAAATGCATGGTATTTCCGCAACGCCCTCGTCAGAGCAAATTACACCAACCTACAGAAGGGTGTTCACGAAACCACCGAATATCTTGAAGCTTTTTTAAGAAATCTGCTTCTCGGAGAAAAGAATGAGTTAAAGAATCGATATTTGCATATCAATTGCACTTCAGAAACTCCAAAGTGCCAAGAAAACCGCAAAAATGTCACTTTGGATGTCACTTTGGACGAATCTATTGTGCTTGAACTTATAAAAGCTGATCCGCAAATAACACAGGAAAAAATTGCAGCATCAATAAACAAATCTTCACGAACTGTTAAACGTACTATTGATTCATTAAAATCAAAAGGAATCATCTCACGAGAAGGCGGAAAACGCTTCGGATATTGGAAAGTGAATATATAAAACAGATAAACCTCCTTGGCTGTACTATGTACAGTCAGGGAGGTTTTGTTATGTAATATATATATCATTAATAAACAAGGGCGATGCATATGCACCGTCCTTAGTTTATTATGCCATTAGTGTTTTCAAATCTTCAGATCTACCATCTTTAAAACTTTTATACTCAGATTTTAATGATGAAAGTCTATTAGTATATTTCATAAATTCTACTATAGACAATTCTTTTTCATCCCACATTGTCGCCAAAAATATATCCATATTATTACAATTTTTCACAAAGTCTTCAGATGACTGAGCTACTCCAAATATAACCATATAAAGTGGATCATATTTACGTATTTCTACTCTACCGTTTTTCTCAAACTCCTCAATTTCTTTAACAGCGATGCGAATAGTATGTAAACAGATATCAAGTGATGTAAATACTTTTTCAATAAGTTTAATTTTTTCAATTTTTGTCATTTTAGATAACCTCTACTTTCTTTGTATTTTTATTAGTTTTTATCATTCCTGTAAGATTTGTAATTACCTGATTTCTTCTGTCAGGGAATACTTCGTCATATATGTTCATTGTTGTCTGTACATCTGCGTGACCCATAACTTCCTGAATCGCCTTGAAGTCCTGAGACTTTTCAAAGAGTCTGGTGCAAAAAGTATGTCTGAAGCTATGAGCTGTAAAGTGTGTAAGCAACACCGGATTTTTAACTGATTTATCTTCAGAGGCTTGTTTGTTTTGTTCTTTAACTATTCTTGCAATCGCTTTATTCACACTAGAGAACATCATAACCTTCTTATCTCTGTTCATAAATACAAATCCTGAGTATCCATCTACCACACTCTTACATTTGCCATTTAGTTTCTGATCTGCTTTTACTCGAAGTAGAGCCTCTTTAACTTCAGGAAGCATAGGAATGTTTCTGGTACCCTTTTCTGTTTTCGGAGTAGAAATTCTATGCTGACACGTTCCATCTTCCTGAGGCCTGTAACTGATAGAATGATTGATGCTTATATTGTTATTTTTAAAGTCCAGGTCTGCAAAAGTCAGCCCTAATGCTTCACCGATTCGACAGCCCGTCCCAATAAGAACAATAAAGAGATCAAGCCAATGTGAATATGTATCTGAGTTTTCTACAAAATCAAAGAATGCTTCCTGTTCTTCCTTAGAAAGGGTATGCACCTTTTTATTGTCGCTTTTATTGTTCTTTTTCAGTTTCTTCATAATTTCATCAGTAGGATTAGTTCTTATGGAATTATCCATAACAGCCATTTTGAACATTGGATGAAGTATATTGTGAACTATCTCAACTGTTCTTACAGTAAGGCCAACATTATGGATTAGATGGTTATAAAAGCAAAGAACATCGCTATGTTTTACCGCCGATATTCTCAAATTGCCAAACTCCGGTTTTATATACTTATTGTAATTGTATATATAACCATTTCTGGTAGAATCCTTCAAATCATCTTTGGAAGATATATATTTCTGCCAAAGAGTATCTACTGTCATATTTGCATCAGAAATACCATCTCGCTTGTCAGCTTCAATCTGACTTTCCAGCTCTCTCAATGCTGGCCCCTTTTTCTTTCCCTGTGGTGTGGGATCATTTGCGTTAAGTTTCCAACTATAAATGCTTTTTCTCTTGCCATTGGCGTCGGTGTATCTGTATTCATATCTGCCGTCTTCACGCTGAGATTCGCCTTTATAAAGCTTTCTGCCTTTAGTGTCTTTGTCACTTCTTCGAGTAACATTATTAATTGTTTTGTTCATATCAAAGTCCTTTCTATTAATTTTTTGTCTTTTATCTGTACCGCCCCAATCCAGGACGGTACAGAGTTTTTATTTTAAATCACATTGACTCTATCAATATACTGTTCGAATTTAACTCTTTTTATCTGAGCATGTGTGCCCTTCCACATAACGTAGTCGGCATTCTTATTTTCGTTGATCATATTTCTGATACGACCTTCGCCGATATTGAAATAGGCTGCTGCCTCTTCAATTGAAAGAGTGTACTTTTCCCAAATAGGTACTACAATTGCCATTTGATTTAACCTCCTTTAATTGTTTTATCCTTCTCGCTTAAAAGTTATGTGTGTGATCTGTAGGTTCTTCGTTGTTTCTGAGATATTCCTCATACTCTTCCTTGAGGGGGAAATATCTTTCCCATACGCTTGCATAAGCATTGAACTTATGAGCTGCAAGGGTGATGTACATATCGTAGTAAGCAACATCCATGTTTTTTTCATCTGCTATTTTTCTGATTGCTTCAAGAGCCTCGAAGCCTTTCTGAATTTCATAGCTGACAACTTTAAGAGCATTATTTATATCGTCGAGTGCATCTACGACATACTTGAAATAGTGATATGTACATAAGGTCTGACTGTTTTCCAGCATATCTTCCATAAATGCCTTAAGTTTGGTGTCAACTTCACCGAGAAGATAATCGGTGTCATGCTCTGTAACGGTTTTAACTTCCATAAATTCTTCCATTGTGATTGTTTCGATCTTTCTTGTGAATATTTCTTTCATTGTTCTATTTCCTTCTTTCTTATTTGAGTTGTTGGTTGTTTTAGTTGACTTTTTCATTGGTTTAAAATCCTTTCATTTTTAGTTTTTTATTATGGGCGCGATATAGGTTATAACTCCAAGCGTGGTTCCTATATCTGTAGTATGCAATTTTAGACAGTTGGATAACTTGATATTTTATACAGCCACTTACCATTTCGAGATGTTTTATTGTCAAGGTGCTGTTTGTGGAACTGTTTTCATCTAACTTTTGTTGATGTAACTATATTATCCACATCGGCGTACCAGCTTTGTTACTTTCGTTGAGATATAAAAAAGTTCCTTTGTTTAAGAACAAAGGAGCCTGATAATATATTTATAAACAATAAAAAAGTCCCTTGCATTTGGTGTCAACACCGCAAAGGACTTTTATGTATTTAATTAGTATTTTTTGCCGAGAGCATCATATGCTTTCTTTTGAAATTCGAGTGAAAGGTTTATATATTTCTTTTTTTCTTCGGATGTTAAATCTTCTTTTTCTGAAATGACTTTGGAATCATCTGAAACCTTTTTGTAATAGTCATAAAGTATTATTTTGTTCCAATCCTCTTGAGAAACTTTTTCTTCCACTTTCTCAGTATATAGAATTTCATACTTTAATGCGAATTCTTCTTTTAATTTAAGCTGTAATCTTTTAATGGTCATCCCAAAAGCTGTATTACTAAATATTACAAGCTCATTAGATATCAAATCAAAAGGCAAGGCATCTGCAATATAATCAGCCGATACTTTGAAAAGCTCATCCATAGGTATTTCGAAATCTCCGTCGTTTTTCAAATTAGACCAAATAAGAGCTTCCAAAAAATCACTATATAGATTTCTGTTATCATAAGTTATTTCAACGTTTTTGAAAAGCTTTTCATATATTTTATCAGCTAATTCTTTAACCTTTGTTAAATCCTTTGAAATGTCCGTATAACAAGAAAAATTTGTAATGAGATCATACTCTTTGGAATAGTCTGTTTCAATATCAGATGATAAGGCATTTATTATTTCTTTTTCATAAGATATTTCACGCTTGTAATCAAATTCATCATCAAAATCATATCTGATTGGTTCATAAATTTCTTCATTATAAAACGAAGAAAAATCGAATGTATAATCTTTAATCGGATTTTCGCCTATAATTTCGAAAACACTACCAAAGTTATTTATTACTATGGAATGAAACCATTTCATCATTTCAGCATTAGAAGAATGATTGTTTATCAACGTAATCAAATGATTCAAAGTTTCTTCACAAAGTTTTATCGCATCATGGTGTTTCTGTTGTTCAACTCGTTCAAAAAAAGAAAGTTCTGATAAATTAGAATAAACTATTGAGAGAATCATCAATGCTTTAATTTTTACTGTTTCGTCTATTTCGATCTTTTCAACAGCTTTATTTAAAATCTCAATAACTCGACTCGATTTTTCTTCTTGTAAAATTGACACAGCTGTTCTGTTAGTTTTTACCATATCAAAAATCAGACTTATCAAATATTCAATAGAATAAGTATCATTAAAATTGCAATTTTCAAATACTGTTATTATACGCTCACATAAATAAGAACAAATTGATTTTTTTTGACTATTGTGAGGAAAATACTCTATTACTCCTTCAAATTTATTCTTGAATTCAGTCTTAAATTCAAGCTCCATGAATTTATCAATAAGTTCTATTTTAAAACACGAACCATTAAACGTAGCTTTGATATCACCAAGCTGAGCATCTATAACATCCTTGAGTACATCATTCATATAAATTGAATCGTCTTCATTAATCAAGCCGAGCTCTATCAGTTCATTCAGAGCTTCCATTCTTCCTGGCTTTTTTATTTTGTCAATTTGTACAAAAGATTCTGCCAGGTTTTTTCGATTCAGAACTAAAACAGAAAATGTTCTGACAAAATACAACATCTCAATTTGACTTTCTGATAAATTATGAAATTTAAAAAGTTCTTTCATGGCAACAACAATATTCTTTTTTACTCTTATATCGTCTTTTGCTACAAGAACC
>JAZQZO010000001.1:0-1500 GCA_045634065.1 Acutalibacteraceae bacterium | reverse complement strand
CTGCCCGCTCCACGGCCCCGTACTCAAAGAAAATCTCGGCTACTACCTTGGTCTTTATGACACCTGGTCAAGCTATCAGCCCGAAGAAGAAGGCATTATGATCGCTTACACTTCTATCTACGGCAACACTAAGAAAGCTGTTATGCTTCTTGCAGACAAGCTTCGCTCACTGGGTTGCCCAAAAGTTGTTGTCAATGACCTTGCAAGATGCGATATGGCTGAAGCTGTCGAAGACGCTTTCCGTTACAGTAAGCTTGTTCTGGCTACGACTACTTATAACGCTGAAATTTTCCCCTTTATGCGCGAGTTTATCAACCATCTCACAGAAAGAGGTTACAAAAACAGAACTGTCGGCTTTATCGAAAACGGCAGCTGGGCGCCTCTTGCTGCAAAAGTTATGAAAGGTATGCTTGAAAAGAGCAAAAACCTTGTTTATGCAGACACAACTGTCAGCATTATGTCAGCTCTCAATGACGACAGCAAGGCTCAGATTGACTCTCTTGCTAAAGAGCTTTGCAAAGATTATATTGCTCAGGGCAGCGACACTGCCGATAAAAACGACCTTACTGCCCTTTTCAAAATCGGCTACGGTCTTTATGTTGTAACTTCAAATGACGGCAAGAAAGACAACGGTCTTATTGTCAACACAGTCACACAGGTTACAAATACTCCCAACAGAATTGCTGTTACTATCAATAAGGATAACTACTCACACCACGTTATCAAGCAAACAGGCAAGATGAATATCAACTGCCTGACCGTTGATGCACCTTTCTCAGTATTTGAGAAATTCGGTTTTGTCAGTGGCAGAAACACAGATAAGTTTGCAGGTGATGAAGTACTTCGTGCTGACAATGGACTCGTATTCCTGCCGAGATATATTAACTCATTTATGTCACTTAAGGTTGAGCAGTATGTTGATCTTGACACTCACGGTATGTTTATCTGCACTGTGACTGAAGCAAGAGTTCTTTCAGACAGAGAGACTATGACCTATAACTACTATCAGGCAAACGTCAAACCCAAGCCTCAGACTGAGGGTAAAAAGGGTTATGTGTGCAAAATCTGCGGTTATATCTATGACGGTGAAAACCTCCCCGATGATTTCATCTGTCCTCTTTGCAAGCACCCTGCATCAGACTTCGAAAAGATAAAATAATCTCCCAATAAAAATTAAGCTGTCTTTGGATTTATCCTCGGACAGCTTTTGTATTTTGTCTTGATTTTAGTTGTTTATAATGGTATAGTAATAGGTAGAATTATTAAATTTAATTCAGAGAGGTAGAAAATATGCTTATACTTGAAAACAACGGAGTTTTTATCCTTGAAACTCAGAACACCCATTACGTTATGGCTGTAGACAAGGAAGGAGTACTCACCCACCTTCATTGGGGCAAGAAGTGTGAAATTGCTGACTACGCCCCCACTTACAAAGGTGGAGAAAGCAGTTCCAACCACTCAGCAAGAGACATATCC
This sequence comes from Acutalibacteraceae bacterium, assembly GCA_045634065.1. Lineage (GTDB taxonomy): Bacteria > Bacillota > Clostridia > Oscillospirales > Acutalibacteraceae > UBA6857. The sequence goes on along the minus strand of JAZQZO010000001.1, from coordinate 24 downwards.
AAAACTGAATACATCCCCTATGGC